>CANGSD010000178.1 GCA_947455875.1 Comamonadaceae bacterium | reverse complement strand
CGAGACCTTGCTCGGTGACGTCGCCGTGATGGTCCACCCGGAGGACGAGCGCTATCGCCACCTCGTGGGCAAGCGCGTGAAGCTGCCCTTGTGCGACCGCACCCTTCCCGTCATCGCCGACGACTATGTCGACCGCGAATTTGGCACCGGCGTGGTCAAGGTCACCCCCGCGCACGACGCCAACGACTACGCCGTCGGCCAGCGCCATCAGCTGCCCATGATTGGCGTGCTCACGCTCGACGCCAAGATCAACGACCACGCGCCTGCCGCCTACCGTGGGCTCGATCGCTTCGTCGCCCGCAAGCGCGTGGTCGCCGACCTCGAAGCCCAGGGCCTGCTGGTCGAAACCCGCAAGCACAAGCTGATGGTCCCGCGCTGCGCGCGCACCGGCCAGGTCGTCGAGCCCATGCTCACCGACCAATGGTTCGTCGCCATGAACCAGGTCGGCAAGGGCGATGCCACCGGCAAGTCCATCGCGCAAAAAGCGATCGACGCCGTGCAATCGGGCCAGGTGCGCTTCGTGCCTGAGAACTGGGTCAACACCTACAACCAGTGGATGAACAACATCCAGGACTGGTGCATCTCGCGCCAACTCTGGTGGGGCCATCAGATTCCCGCCTGGTACGACGAAGACGGCAAGGTCTATGTCGCAAAGTCCGAGCAAGACGCCCAGGCCCAGGCCCCCGGCAAGCGCCTCACCCGCGACGAAGACGTGCTGGACACCTGGTACTCCTCGGCCCTGGTGCCCTTCTCCACCCTGGGCTGGCCGGACAAGACCCGCGACCTGCAGCTGTATCTGCCCTCCACGGTGCTGGTCACCGGCTACGACATCATCTTCTTCTGGGTCGCCCGGATGATCATGATGACGACGCACTTCACCGGTCAGGTGCCGTTTCGCGACGTCTACATCCACGGCCTGGTGCGCGACGCGCAGGGCAAGAAAATGAGCAAGTCCGAGGGCAATGTGCTGGACCCGGTGGACCTGATCGACGGTATCTCGCTGGCGCCGCTGCTCGATAAGCGCACCACTGGCCTGCGCAAGCCCGAGACCGCACCGGCAGTTCGCAAGAACACCGAAAAGGAATTCCCCGAGGGCATTCCCGCCTACGGCGCAGACGCCCTGCGCTTTACCTTCGCCTCGCTGGCGTCTCTGGGTCGCAGCATCAACTTCGATTCCAAGCGCTGCGAGGGCTATCGCAATTTCTGCAACAAGCTGTGGAACGCCACCCGCTTCGTTCTCATGAACTGCGAGGGCCATGACATTTCCGAAGAAGGCATCACCCGCACCGCCGCCGACCGCTGGATCGTCTCGCTGCTGCAGCAGGTCGAAGCCGATGTGGCCAAGGGCTTCGCCGAATACCGCCTGGACAACGTCGCCAACGCGATCTACCAGTTTGTCTGGGACGAATACTGCGACTGGTACCTCGAAATTGCGAAGGTCCAGATTCAGACCGGCGACGCCGCGCAGCAGCGCGGTACACGCCGCACCCTGATCCGCGTGCTCGAGGCCATCCTGCGCCTGGCCCACCCCGTCATTCCGTTTATCACCGAATCCCTGTGGCAAACCGTGGCCCCGGTGGCCGGCCAGGCGGGCGACTCCATCAGCATCGCGCCCTATCCGCAGTCCAACGCCGCCGCCATTGACCCGGCGGCCATGGCCTGGATGGCGCGCCTGAAATCCGTGGTCGATGCCTGCCGCAACCTGCGAGGCGAGATGAATGTCTCGCCCTCGACGCGTCTGCCGCTGCTGGCGGTAGGCGACGCCGCCTTCCTGCGCGACGCCGCACCGGGGCTGCAAGCGCTGGCCAAGCTCAATGAAGTGCGTGTGTTTGACGACGAGGCCGCCTGGGCCGCAGCCGCCCAGGGCGCACCCGTGGCCCTGGTCGGCGACGCGCGCCTGTGCCTGTTCATGGAAATCGACGTCGCCGCCGAAAAAGCGCGCCTGACCAAAGAAGCCGTGCGCCTGGAAGGCGAGCTGACCAAGGCCCAGGGCAAGCTGTCCAACGAAGCCTTCGTCGCCAAGGCGCCGCCCGCGGTGATCGAGCAAGAGCGCGCCCGCATCGCCCAATTCGGTGCCACCCTCGAACGCCTGCGCGAGCAGCTGCGTCGCCTGGAGGCCTGATCGTTAAGATTCGCACGCAGGCCTGGGCGCTGTCGCATCTTGTCTGACACCCGCGCGCGCTCGCGGACGACCGATCACCGCCCGCGCGCCCGCAGACTCGGCCCCTGCCCATGCCCGCCCCGACGCCGCCAGAGAGAAAGTCCATGAACCCTTCGACGCCATCGCGCTCCGCCTCGATCCAAAAAGCCGTCTTCCCGGTCGCAGGCCTGGGCACGCGTTTCCTGCCGGCCACCAAGGCCCAGCCCAAGGAAATGCTGCCGATCGTCGACAAGCCCCTCATTCAGTACGCGGTCGAAGAGGCCTATGCCGCTGGCATCCGCCACATGATCTTCGTCACCGGCCGCAGCAAGCGCGCGATCGAAGACCACTTCGACACCGCCTACGAACTCGAGACCGAGCTCGAAGCGGCTCACAAGAAAGAACTCCTCGCCCTGGTGCGCTCCATCAAACCCGACGACATGGACTGCTCCTATGTGCGTCAGGCCCGCATGCTGGGCCTGGGCCATGCCGTCCTGTGCGCACAGCCCCTGGTCGGCAACGAGCCTTTCGCCGTGCTGCTCGCCGACGACCTGATGATCGGCGCCGACGGCGGCCCGGGCGTGCTCGCGCAAATGGTGCAGGTGTTCGAGCAGGTGCACACCTCGGTGCTCGCCGTCCAGGAAGTGCCGCGAGACCATGTGCGCCGCTACGGCATCGTCGCTGGCGATCCTGCGGGCGCCAACCTCACCCGCGTGCGCCAGATGGTCGAAAAGCCCAGCCCCGAACAAGCCCCCTCGCGCATGGGTGTGGCAGGCCGCTACATCCTCACACCGGCCGTCTTCGACCAGATCCGCCAGCAGCCGCGCGGCGCGGGCGGCGAGATCCAGCTGACCGATGGCATTGCCCGCCTCATCGAGACCGAAGGCGTGCACGCCTATCACTACGCCGGCAAGCGGTATGACTGCGGCAGCAAACAGGGCTTCCTGGAAGCCACCGTCGAACTGGCCCTCAAGCATCCGGAAGTAGGCGACGAGTTCCGTCGCTACCTGAAGAATCAGGTGTGCTGATTCAGGGCGAGCGTGCGCTCGCCCCACGCATTAGCGCCGACGGAGCACGTGAATGAATTCCACGCCCTGTGTTTGCTGGTCCACCAGCTCGTGCCCCGTCTGGCGCGCAAAGGCCTGAAAGTCGCGCAACGATCCCGCGTCCGTTGCCACCACCTTGAGCAACTGCCCCGAGGTCAGTTCGGCCAGCGCCTTCTTGGCCTTGAGTATGGGCAGCGGGCAATTGAGCCCGCGCGTATCGATTTCCTTGGTGATGTCCATGCGTGTGTCCTTGCCCGCGTCTCAGTCGCGCCGCTCGGAGGCATCCGGCGCACTGCTCCGCACAAATTCCATGAAGCGCGGCTCATGCCCTTGCCGTCGCAGCCAGTCGGCCAGCGCGTGGCCGGTGCCTGAAGGCCAGCAACGCACCTCGTCGTACGCGTACAGGCGCCACTCGGCCAGCTCCGGCGAGAGCTTCACCTCGCCATGCGCCACCGCGTGGTAGGCGATGATCACCTGGTTCATGCGCTGGAAGTCGTAGACGCCGATCAGGTCCAAATGGCTCACCGCGAGCTGCGTTTCCTCGCGGATCTCGCGCACGATGCCCTGCTCGGGCGTCTCACCGGCCTCCATGAAGCCAGTGATCAAGGCAAACATCTTTCCGGACCAGGCCGCATTGCGCGCCAGCAGGATCTTGTCCTGGTACTGCACCACCGCCGCCAGCACCGGCGTCGGGTTGTTCCAGTGGGTCCAGCCGCAGGCCGGCACCGTGCAGCGTAGGCGCTCGCGCGGCCCGCCATCTTCGTCCTGGGCGATCAGGGCCAATGGCGCCGCGCACTGCGGGCAAAAGCGGAAGGCCGCCGGCGTCATCGCGTCGCGCTCACGCCGGGAACACGCCAGTGGAGAGGTAGCGGTCGCCCCGATCGCACACGATGAACACGATGGTGGCGTTTTCCACCTTCTTGGCGATCTCTTGGGCCACCCAGCACGCACCCGCCGCCGAGATACCCGCGAAGATGCCCTCCTCGCGGGCCATCCGCCGGCACATCTCCTCGGCATCATCCTGG
>CANGSD010000177.1 GCA_947455875.1 Comamonadaceae bacterium | reverse complement strand
CCGCCATAGGCGAACACATAGCCGCTGAACGTGAGCTGCACCTGCGCCTGCGTGGCATCGAGCAGAACGGCCCACTCCTGCATCGAGGGGATGCAGACCGTCATCGCAATCAGGCCGAAGGCCAGTTGCCCCAGCAGGTTGGCGATCAAGCCGGCCCGCGAGACGGTGGTCAGCGTAGCAGGGGCCGGCGTCACGGGGTGGGAGAGTGCCTAGGTCTTGGGCAAGAACCCAATGCCCTGGCCCTGGCGTATCACTGCCTGATTGAGAACATCCAGCCAGGCCGCCACGGATTTCAAGGTGGGTACGGCGACGCCAGTCAGACCCGCCATGTCCACCACCGCATTGACGATGGCATCGGATTCGATGGCGCGGCCGGCCCGAATGTCCTGGAGCATGGACGGCTGCTGCGTGAAGTTTTCACGTATGCGTTCAAGCTCGGCGTCGGGGTCGGCCTGGACCGTCACGCCGACGCTGCGCGCCACAGCACTGCCCTCGCCCAGCATCCGGCGCACCATGTCCGCCGCCAGCGGGCTGGCGACGATGTGCCCCGGCGACGACTGGGTGATCGAACACAGCGGGTTCCAGATCAGGTTCATCATCAGCTTTTGCCACTTGGCTTGCCGAATGTCGGGCGTCGGCTCGGTGGGCAAACCGGCGCGGGTCACGAGATCGGCAATGGCGCGCAGTCGGTCCGACATGCGGTTGTCGACCTCGCCGATCCAAAGCTGCGGCGGCATGATCTGAGGCAGAAAAATCTTCCCGGGCGCGAGCTGAGTCACAGGCCGATAGATCACCGCGCCCACCACACGCGCCAGGGGAATCTGCGCCCGCAGCCGCCCGCTCGGATCCAGGCAAGGCAGGGGCGATCCTGCGAAGGGCGAGTCGATGCCCTCGAAGTACCACCAGGGCAGCCCGTTCTGAATCATCACCATCGCCCCGTCCGGGCTCAGGCGCGACACGATGTCGGCCGCAGCGGCCTCTAGCTGCGTCGACTTGAGCGTCACGAAAATCAGGTCGTAGGGGCCGGGGCATGCGTCGGCGGCGGCCGCCCGCACGGGCACTTGCTGGGTCGGCTGCCCCTTGCGCTCGATCGTCACGCCGGCCGACTGCAGTGCGGCCAGCTGCGCGCCGCGTGCGAGCAAGGTGACGTCCTGACCGCTGGCGGTCAACAAAGCGCCGAGATCACTGCCGATGGCGCCCGCGCCGTAGATCAGGATGCGCATGGCGTCAGCGCTGGCCGTCGCCCACCGAGATCTGCTC
The DNA here is from genome assembly GCA_947455875.1 of Comamonadaceae bacterium. The sequence goes on along the minus strand of CANGSD010000177.1, from coordinate 2,955 downwards.
CACCCGTAGACCACCCAAACGCTCGTGCACCCGCGCACCAGTGGACATGGCCAAGGCAAACAGCAACTCGTTGGGTCGGGGCGAATCGCACACACTCACTTCCGCCGTATTGAAGTGGCTGCGGATGTAGCAGGCCTCGATGTGATGCAGCGGAATATGCAGGCGGCTGCCCGCCGAGCCGACAAATTTGTTGGCGGGGACGATGGACTTGGCCGTGGTCAGAACCGCCCGCATGGCCCACCCACCCGCCTCGTGCCACATGGCACCGTGCTCGAGCTCGCCATTGATCCCCACCAGCGCGCCTTTGCCGTAGGTTTCAATCTTGTCGGCGCCCCCCAGGGTCTTCACCAATTCCGGCACCATCACGTTGGCCATCTCGCGGGCCTCTTTGACAAACGCGGCCAGCTCGCTGGCGTCGGCATAGCGCCCGGCGAAGGGGTTGTGGACGACGACGGCGATCACGCCGATCTTCACAGGAACCGGGGCGACAGCGCCGCCCTCGTGGTAGGTGGTCTCGACGTTGAGAAGCTTTTTGCGGATGGCGATCAAACTCATAGGTACTCCAGAGAAAAACTCAGTCGATGGCCCCGATCGCCTTGAAGATGCGATCCGGGGTAATGGGCAAGTCGGTGATGACGGCGTCGAACGGGGACAGCGCATCGTTGACCGCGTTGACGACCGCAGCGATCGCACCGGTCAGGCCCGCCTCCGCCGCGCCCTTGGCTCCCAAGGACGATGAGCGGGTGGGCGTGACCACGTGGCCGACACAGATGTCGGGCATCTCGCCCGCCATGGGCGTCAGATACTCGGCCATCGTCGCGTTCATCAGCTGTCCGGTCTCATCATAGAGGCAGCCCTCGAACAGGGCTTGGCCGATGCCCTGCACCACCGCGCCGCGCAGTTGTTCGTCGACGAGGGCTGGATTGATCACCACGCCGCAGTCATCGACGATCCAGTGTTTGAGCAAATGGACCTGCCCGGTGCGAACATCAACCTCGACCAGGCTGGCCTGCACCCCGTTGGTATAGATGCCGCCGTCGTAATCGCGCTGGGCGTAAAAGCGGGTGACGGCCAGCTGCGGCACCGGGCCTGCGGGGAACAAGTCCGGCCGCACGTAGGCCGCATGGCAAAGCTGTGCGAGCGAGCCCACCGACTGGTCATTGCGCTGGTCCACCAATTGCGCGCCGCGCAGTTGCAGGCGTTCGACCGGCGTGGACCACAAGAGGCTGGCACAGCGAATCACTTCGTCTTTGAGGGCGCGCGCCGCCTGCAAGGCCGCCTCGCCCGCCACGCCCGTGCCCCGAGACCCCCAGTTGCCGCCACTGATCGGGGCCGAGGCGGTGTCCCCCAGTTGCATGCGCACGGACGACACCGGCAGGTCCAGCACGTCGGCCACGATCTGGGTCAGGGCCGTCTCGGCGCCCTGCCCGGTGTCGGACGCACCGCTGGCACACAACACCGTGCCATCGGCTTGCAGGCGCACCGTGCACCCGTCGTTGGCCGCAATCGGCGCGCCGCCACGGCCATAGGTGGCGGAGCCATGGTTGGAGTTTTCGATGAAGGACGCAAAGCCGATGCCCTGGTAACGCCCTGCGGCGCGCTGCGCCTGCTGCTCACGCCGCAGCGCGGGATAGTCCATCATGGCCACCAGCGTGTGCATGCACGCCTCGTGAGACAGACCTTCCACCTTGGTGCCTGACAGAAGCTGGGTCGGATAGTCGTCATCCCGGTGGAAGTTGCGAAGCCGGAAATCGACTGGGTCTGCCCCCAACTTGCGCGCCGCACACTCCAGCGCCACTTCGGTCAAGAGGCAGGCAATGGGATGGCCCACACCCCGGTACATGCCATACGGGGCTTTGTTTTGAAACGCTACGCGCACATGGGCGTGCAGCGCCTCGAAGCGATACGGCGCGCCCAGCAAATTGACCACATGGCGCACCTCGTTGACGCTGCCACGGGGATGCTTGGAATAAGCGCCGATTCCCAGCAGGCCGTCGACACCAAAAGCCCGAATACGCAGATCGGCGTCCACGGCAATCGACACCTGGGCGCGATGGGCGCGCGCGTGCACGTCGCTGCTGAAAGACTCGAGCCGGTCGGCGATGAACTTGACGGGGCGCTCCAGCAGCCGCGACAGGATCGCGGCGGCAAACTCGTCCGGGTAGGCGTGGATCTTCAAACCGAAGCTGCCGCCGGTTTCCACCGCCACCACGCGCACCCGGTGTTCTGGCAAACGCAGGTGCTGGGCCAACACGCTTTGCATCATGTGCGGCACCTGGGTCCCCATCCAGACCGTGAGCTCACCGCGGCCCGCGTCCCAGTCGGCCACCAGCCCCCGCGGCTCCAGGCTCACGGGCGTCACACGCGTCGTGGAGACGTGCAGCGACAAACTCAGTTTCGCGTCCGCCATCTCACGCGCGTAATCCCCGCGGTCGACGCGCGCTTCGTAGGCCAGATTGCCTTTCTCCAGCTCGGGGTGAATGACCGGGGTCTGCGCCGAGAGGGCAGCTTGCGGATCCACCACCGGCTCCAGCGGCTCCCACGTCACGTCAATCAAGGCCAGGGCATCTTCTGCGAGCGCACGGGTCTGCGCCGCCACCATCACCACGGGCTCGCCTTGCCAGCGCGCGATGTCACAGGCCAAGGGCCACTGGGGCGCGGACACCATGCCGGGCAAGTGACTCAAGACGCCCATGAAGGGCTCGCAGTGCGCACGCAGCTCGGGCCCCGTCATGAGGCAGACGACGCCAGGGGCCTGACGGGCGGCCTGCGCGTCGATCGAGACGATGCGGGCGTGGGCATAGGGGCTGCGCAAAAAACACACATGCACCATCCGCGGCAACGCCAGGTCGTCGCTGTAACGCGCACGCCCCTGCACCAAGCGGTGAGCGCCCACACGCGGCAAGGCGGCGCCGATGCCCTCGTGCCCTGCGGGAGTCGGATGGGCCGCCACTT
>CANGSD010000176.1 GCA_947455875.1 Comamonadaceae bacterium | reverse complement strand
TCGACCACCGCACGCGCCGCCGCCGCCGCATCGCCGCGGCAGGGGCGCAGATCGAACTGCGCACCCTGCTGCGCCAGCAGCGCGGTTTCCTGGTCGTAGGCTTCGTAGCCGTCGTCCAGCGCCACAACGCGCATGGGCGCCGGCCTTACTTACGCGCCGCGTTGGCGGCGGTCAGGAGCTTGTCGGCCCACTCCTTGCTCACCTCGGCGTCCAGATAGGCCTTCACCGCAGGCTGGGCCTGGCGGCGGAAGCGGTCGACCTCGGCCGCGGTCAGCTCGGTGACGGTCATACCCTTCTCAGACAGCACCTTCTTGGCCGACAGGTCCTGCTCGCGGGTCATGTCGCGGTGGATCTTCTGCGCCTTGGTCACGCCCTCGTCCACCGCCTTGCGCTCGGCGGCCGACAGGCCGTTGTAGAAGCGGTCGTTGATCAAGTAAGCGTGCAGGCTGTAGACGTGGCCGCCCAGAGAGATGTGCTTCTGGTGCTGGAACAAGCTACCGGCCAGGATGTTGGTCACGCCGTTCTCCTGACCGTCGGCGGTGCCTTGGGCCAGAGCGGCGGGCAGCTCGCCCCAGTCGATGGCGGTGGGGCTGCCACCGAGCGACTCGACCAGCTTGACGAACACCGGGCTGGGCTGCACGCGCATCTTCAGGCCCTTCATGTCGTCGGGCGTGCGAATCGGGCGCTTGCTGTTCGTGAAGTGACGGATGCCGTTGTCCGCATAAGCGGCCAGGCGGATGCCCGTGCGCTTGCGCATGTCCTCGGCGAGTTCCTTGCCGAACTGGCCATCGAGCACGGCGTAGGCGTGGGCATGGTCGTTGAACACATAGGGCAGGCCGAAGATGTTGAAGGTCTTGTAGACGCCAGGAATGCCGCCGTCATGCACCACCGCCATCTCGACGGTCCCCATGCGCAGGCCTTCCATCACCTGCTGCGCGGGTCCAAGCTGGCCCGCGGGATAGATCTCGACCTTGAGCGTGCCGTTGCTTGCCTTCTCCACGTGCTCTTTGAAGGCCACGGCAGCAGCGTGTTTGGGCTGGTCGTTCTTGCCTGGCTGGTAGTGACCGTACTTGATCACCTTTTGTGCCATGGCGGGCATGGCCAGGGTCGCGGCAGCCGCCGCGATCGCGGCCAGGAAAGGCAGTCGACGAATTTTCATGGTTGTCTCCTCTTGGTGGTGAAAAAAGCGGAAGAAAAATCGGGGGTCTCAATTGCGATAACCCAGTACACCGGGCAGCCAGGTGGACAGGGCGGGCACATAGGTCAGGAGCAGCAGCACCAGCAGCAAGGCCACCAGCATGGGCCGGGCCTCGCGCACCATCGACCCCATGCGCACGCCCGAGACCACAGAGGTCACAAACAGCAAGCCGCCCACGGGCGGTGTGACCATTCCCAGTGTCAGATTGAAGATGACGACGATGGCGAAATGCAGCGGATTCAGGCCGGCCGCATCAGCCAGCGGCGCCAGAATCGGAACCATGATCATCACGCCCGGCAAGGGCTCGATGAAGATGCCCACCAGCAGCAGCAAGACGTTCACCGCCATCAGCAGCGCGATCGGCGACAGATCCATGCCGGCGATCCAGCCGGCCACCTGCTGCGGGATCTGACCCACCGTCAGCACCCAGGCAAACACCGCCGACGTGGCCACGATAAACAAGATGGACGCACTCATGAGGGCCGTGCGATACAAGATGGCCGGCAGCATGTTCCATTGCAAGGTGCGATAGACAAAGCGCCCGACCAGCACGGCATACAAGACCGCAGCGGCCGAGGCCTCGGTGGGCGTGAACACACCGAAGTGAATGCCGCCCAGGATGATCACCGGCAGCATCAGGGCCGGCAGCGCGCGCACGAACAGCGACAAGATCGCCGTCTGATCCAGCATGTGCGGCGGTGTGCGATAGCCGCGGCGCGCGCTCACCAGATGGTTCACGCAGGCCAGGGCCAGCGCGATCAAGAGGCCTGGCACCACACCGGCCAGAAACAGACCCGTGACGGTCACGCTGTTATCGGTCAGCGCATACACGATCATGATGATCGAAGGCGGGATGATGGGCCCGACGATGGCGGTGCAGGCGGTCAGGGCGGCGGCGTAAGAGTCGGCGTAGCCGGCCTTCTTCATCATGCGGATCATCATCGCGCCGGGGCCGGCGGCATCGGCCAGCGCGGAGCCGCTGATGCCGGAGAAGAAGGTCAGGGTCAGGATGTTGGCGTGCCCCAGGCCGCCGCGTCGCGCGCCCACCAGGCGCGCAGCGAATTTGAGCAGCACGTCGGTCAGCGCGCCTCCGGACATCAGTTCCGCGGCGAGGATGAAGAACGGAATCGCCAGCAGCGGAAAGCTGTCCAGGCCGCTAAACAGGTTCTGCATCACCACCAGGGCGGGCAGCCCCTTCATCCACACCGCCACCAGGCCGGCCACCACCATCGCGAAGGCGATGGGCAGGCCCAGCGCCATGGTGGCCAGGAAGGTGAATCCGAGGATGGCGGTCATCGTCTGCTGCGCGTCACAGCGCCTGGGGGTCGAAGCCCTCGGCGCGCTCGAATTCGCCGGACAAGATCCAGCCTCGGGCCACGGCGGCCAGGTGGGCCAGGGTCAGGGTCAGCCCGATCGGCAAGGCGAGATAGACCTTGCCCAGCGACCAACTGAGAACCGGCGACTCCTGGTACCAGGCGAACTCCGCGTAGTCGATCCCCAGCCAGATCAGGACCATCAGGAGAGCGGCAATGACAGCGACGATCAGCGCGCGCAGGGCGCGAGCGGCCGGCGGCGGCAGGGACTGGCCCAGGGTTTCGATGGCGATGTGCCCGCCTACGCGCAGCGCCGGGCCGGCGCCCAGAAAGGCCGCCCAGATCATCATGTAGCGGGTTGCTTCCTCCACCCAGGGGAAGGAATGGCTGAAGACGTACCGTGCAAAGACGTTGACGATCACCAGCGCCGACATCACGGCCAGCAAAACGATCAACGCCCAGCGATTCGCGAACACCAGCGTGTGGTCGCAACGCTGGAGAAAGGTACGCGGCGGAGAGTCACTCATCGCTCAGGGTGGGTACTGCGTTGGACGCCGATCGTATCTGAGATATTAGATATTTGATGCAGGGAAACCCTATACTTGCCGCATGACCACCGAGGCCCCTCCGCTGGAACGCCCCCAGTTGCTCACTGACATCGTGTGCGACCGGCTGCGCCAGGCCATCGTGGACGGCGAGCTCAAACTCGGCGAGCAGGTCTCGGAGGTGCAGCTGGCCAACTGGCTGGGTGTGAGCAAGACCCCGGTGCGCGAATCGCTGCTGCGGCTTAAGGCCGAAGGCCTGGTCGACATCCAGCCGCAACGCGGAACGCTCGTCTTCCAATTGGACGCGCGGCAGGTGGCCCAGTTGTGCCAATACCGCGCGATGGTCGAGACCGCGGCCCTGCGCTCGGCGATGGCCCACCATCGCAAGGCCTTGCTGGCGGGCATGCAAGCCTGCGTCGAGGCGATGCGCGAGGCCGAACAAGCCAGCGACCTGGCGGCGCTCTCACGCATCGACATGGATTTCCATCACCAGTTCTTTCTGCATTGCGACGATCCTTATTTGCATGCGGGCTACGCAGTGATTCGCTCGCAGCTGGTGGCCCTGCGTCACCGCGCACCGATTGCCAACGCGGTCAGCAGCCATCAGGTGCTGGTCAATGCCGTGCGGGCCAATGCCGTCGAGAAGGCCTGTGCCTTGCTGCGCGAACACGTGCTTGAAAACGAGGCCCGTTATCGCGCCGCGTGCGCCGTCAACTAGGCCCGGGCTTCATGGCGACGCGCACCACACGAATCGTTCTGGGCCTGCTCGCCACCCTCAGCGCGGGGGCCGTCATCGGCTGGTTCAGCCTCGATAAAGAAACGCGCGGCCTGCTGGCGACGCTCCCCACCAACCGCGACCTCCTGTTCTGGTCGCAGCCGCAGCGCGATGCGGCGTTTCGTGCGCTGGACCGCTTGCCCGTGCTGGCCAAGGCGAGCACCGTCGCGGCCAGCCCCACACCGTCTCCGCTGCCGCCGGGCCCGCCCCTGCCGCCTCAGGTCGATGTCGACGCCTTCATGGCCGGTCAGCGCGCCGCCGCGGTGATCGTCTTGCACCGTGGCCAGGTGCGTCTGGAGCGCTATGGTCTGGACTTCGATGTGCAAGGCCGATGGACCAGTTTCTCGGTCGCTAAATCGATGACGTCCACCCTGGTCGGAGCGGCCCTGAAAGACGGCC
>CANGSD010000175.1 GCA_947455875.1 Comamonadaceae bacterium | reverse complement strand
TTTTGAGCCGCCAATGCAGCAGGGGTCGACCGAGATTTTACCTCGGCCGACCCCTGCATCCCGCAAGGCCGATCAGGCGGCCTTCTTGTGGTCGAAGAACTGTTCGTCTTCGGTCGAGCCCTTGAGGGCGGCGGTCGAGGCCTGGGCTTCGATGGTGGTGGTGACCGCATCGAAGTAGCCGGTGCCGACTTCGCGCTGGTGCTTGACGGCGGTGAAGCCCTTTTCTGCAGCGGCGAATTCGGCCTGCTGCAACTCGACGAAGGCAGTCATGTTGTTGCGGGCGTAGCCATAGGCCAGGTTGAACATCGAGTAGTTCAGGCTGTGGAAACCCGCCAGCGTGATGAACTGGAACTTGTAGCCCATGGCGCCCAGCTCGCGCTGGAACTTGGCGATGGTGGCGTCGTCCAGGTTCTTCTTCCAGTTGAAGGACGGCGAGCAGTTGTACGCGAGCAGCTTGCCGGGGAACTTGGCATGAATCGCATCGGCGAACTGCTTGGCGAAGGCCAGGTCGGGCGTGCCGGTCTCGCACCAGATCAGGTCGGCGTACTCGGCGTAGGCCAGGCCGCGGCTGATCGCCTGATCGATGCCATTGCGGCTGCGGTAGAAGCCCTCGACGGTGCGCTCGCCAGTGAAGAACGGCTGGTCGATCGGGTCGACATCGGCGGTCACCAGGTCGGCAGCTTCGGCGTCGGTACGGGCCAGAAGCACGGTGGGCGTGCCCATGACGTCGGCGGCCAGGCGCGCAGCCACCAGCTTGGAGACGGCCTCGCGGGTCGGCACCAGCACCTTGCCCCCCATGTGGCCGCACTTCTTGGCAGCGGCCAGCTGGTCTTCGAAGTGCACGCCGGCAGCGCCCGCTTCGATCATGGCCTTCATCAACTCGAAGGCGTTGAGCACGCCGCCGAAACCGGCTTCGGCATCGGCCACGATGGGCGCGAAGTAGTCGATATAGCCCTCATCGCCGGCGCTCTTGCCTTCGCTCCACTGGATCTGGTCGGCGCGGGCGAAAGTGGCATTGATCTTCTTGACGACCTTGGGCACCGAGTCCACCGAGTACAGCGACTGGTCGGGGTACATCTCGCCATTGCTGTTGGCGTCGCCCGCCACCTGCCAGCCCGAGAGGTAGATGGCCTTGAGGCCAGCCTTGACCTGCTGCATGGCCTGGTTGCCCGTGAGCGCACCCAGCGAGTTGACGAAGGGCTCGGTGTGAATGAGGCTCCACAGCTTCTCAGCGCCGCGCTTGGCCAGGGTGTGCTCCACCTGCAGCGAGCCGCGCAGGCGCACGACGTCGGCGGCGGTGTAGCCCCGCTTGATGCCTTTCCAGCGGGGGTTCTCGGCCCAGTCTTTTTCAAGTTGGGCGATTTGCTGTTCGCGGGTGAGATGGGTCCAGTTCGTCATGGTGGGCTCCGGTTCGAGAGTTGAAGAAACGTGTAACGGTGAACCCACTTTAAGTCTTCTAGAAGACTTGCTCGACCTCTTATGTCTTATACAAGAGATAAATTTAATCGTTGAAATTCAATGGCTTGCGATTACTATCTTGCAATATGGAATTACGCTTCTTATATTGAGAAATTCTGCGGCATCGCACCATGCTCATTTACCGCAATATGAAACGCCCTCCGACATCTGAAATCTCCCTGGCGTATCGGGCATCATCGGCCGCGACGCTTCACGCCACGCCCCCTGCACGCGCCCACTGACCTTGGTCCCCGCCCGCATCACCGCCTACGCCTGCCTCGCCCTGAGCATGTCGCTCGTGGGCAGCTACGTGGCCTTGTCCAAGCCCCTGGTGGCGGTGTTTCCGGTGATGCTGCTGGCCTGGCTGCGCTTTGGCATCGGCGCGCTGGCCATGGCGCATTGGTTGCCGCGCCCCGCCGACGAAGCGCCGCTGGACGGTCGCACACGCCGATTGCTGTTTCTCGAATCCTTCCTGGGCAACTTCCTGTTCTCGGTGTGCATGCTGTTCGGGGTGAGCCTGACCTCGGCGGTGTCCGCGGGCGTGATCATGGCCTCCATCCCGGCGGTGGTGGCGATCATGGGTAGCGTCTTCCTGGGCGAGCGCATCACGCGCCGCACCGCCCTGGCCATCGCCTGTGCGGCCGCGGGCATCGCCTTGTTGGCAGGGGGTCGGGGCGCGGATACGTACAACGCATCGCCCACCGCCCCTACCGGTGCCGACCTGGCCTGGCTCGGCAATCTGCTGGTGTTCGGTGCAGTGCTGTGCGAGGCCGCCTACGCGGTGATCGGCAAGACCCTCACCGGCGCGATGGGGCCGCGACGGATCTCGGCGCTGATCAACCTGTGGGGACTGGCCCTGGTCACGCCCTTTGGCGTCTATGCGGCATGGCAGTTCGACTTCAGCGCGGTGACACCTGGCCTGTGGGCGCTGCTGCTGTTTTACGGTCTGGCCGCCAGCGTCTGGACGGTATGGCTCTGGATGACGGGTCTGCGCCATGTGCCGGCCAGCCAGGCGGGCGTGTTCACTGTGATGCTGCCGGTGTCTGCCGCTGTCGTGGGCGTGCTCGCCCTGGGGGAATCCATGGGGCCGATCCAGTGGCTGGCGCTGGGGATTTCGCTGGCGGGCGTGGTGCTGGCGACCGCCGCACCTCCCGGCTCTCCAGCGAAAACGCCTTCGCAACCGAAGAAAAAAAACGACATTTCCCAATGAAAAAAGCCATTTTTCGCTTGGAAACGTGTTTTTTCTCCATTAGCATCCGCACTGCCCTGGGGAACTGCGGTTCCCTCTGGCTTTCAACCAACTTCTAGAAGGAAATTCAACCATGGCAACTGCAAAGAAAGCTGCGGCGAAAAAAGCGCCCGCGAAGAAGGCTCCGGCGAAGAAAGTCGCTGCCAAGAAGCCCGCCGCGAAGAAGGCCCCGGCGAAGAAAGCCGCTCCGGCCAAGAAAGCCGCTGCCAAGAAGGCCCCGGCCAAAAAAGCCGCTCCCGCCAAGAAGCCCGCAGCGAAAAAAGCGCCTGCCAAGAAGCGCACCCCGAACCCCGCGTTCATGAAGCCCCTGACCCCCAGCGCCGCTCTGGCCGCCGTGGTGGGCAGCGCTCCCCTGCCCCGCACCGAGATCGTCTCGAAGCTGTGGACGTACATCAAGAAGCACAAGCTGCAAGACAATGCCAACAAGCGCATGGTCAACTCCGACGACAAGCTCAAGGGCATCTTCGGCAAGTCGCAGGTCTCGATGTTCGAGATGGCTGGCCTGATCGGCAAGCACGTCAAGTAAGCCTCGCGCTTGCGAAAGACAAAGGGCCGCGCAAGCGGCCCTTTTTTCATGCGCGCGTCGACACGCGCATGCACACGCCGTCACCGACGCAGCGCGTTCTCGCGAATGGCACTGAGCGTGCTGCGAGTCGAGATCACCTCCGGATCGAGCAGCACCTCAATCAGCGTGCGCGTCTCGCGCGCCAGCGCCGCGCGCAGGGCCGGCTCGAAGTCGGCGGTGCGCTCGATGCGCTCACCGGCCCACCCATAGGCGCGCGCCAGGGCGACGAAATTCGGGTTGACCAGGGCGGTGGCATGCACATGCTGCGGGTACTCGCGCTCCTGGTGCATGCGGATGGTGCCCAGCATGCCGTTATTGAGCAGGACGATGATGGACTTGCCGCCGTACTGCGTGGCGGTGGCCAGCTCCTGCCCGTTCATCAGGAAGTCGCCGTCGCCGGCGATGGTGAAGGCGGTGCGGCCGGTCAGAAGGTTGGCAGCGATGCCCGCAGGCACGCCATAGCCCATCGCGCCGCTGGTGGGAGCCAGCTGCGTCTTCAATCCCCGGGCCAGGCCGTAGTGGCGAAAAAACCGGTGCATCCAGGTCGCGAAGTTGCCCGCGCCGTTGGTGACCACCGCATCGGGCGGCAGGTGCTTTTGCACGGCGGCGATCACCGCCGGCATGTCGATCGGACCCGGCAGGGGCTGGGGCTCGAGGTTGGACAGGTAATCGGCATGGGCCGCAGCCGTCCACTCGGACCAGGGCAGCTGCGGCGGCGCGGTCAGCACCTCCAGCGAGCGCGCAGCGGCGTTCATGCTGGCGTGTATCGCCAGATCCGCCTGGTAGACGCGATGCAGTTCTTCGGCGCTGGCGTGGATATGCACCAGGGTCTGCGCCGGCCGGGGCGCTTGCAGCAAGGTGTAGCCGCCGGTCGTCATCTCGCCCAGACGCGGTCCGATGGCGATCACCAGATCACTCTCGCGGATGCGGGCGGCCAGCTTGGGGTTGATCGCGATACCCACATCGCCGGCGT
>CANGSD010000174.1 GCA_947455875.1 Comamonadaceae bacterium | reverse complement strand
CGGCGCTCGTCTTCGGACAGGCCGTTGGGGTCTTTCCACAGCGCGATGTCGCGGGTCATGTTGACCTCTTGCGGCATCCAGTGGTTGGCGCAGGTGGCCAGGTATTTTTCCCAGGCCCACTTGTACTTGAACGGCACCAGCTGATTGACGTCGGTCTGGCCGTTGATGATGCGCTTGTCGGCGGCGTTGACGCGATGGCCACTGGGAGCGGCCGTCGCAGGGCGCGGAGTGGTGGGGGCGGCGGGGCGAATGGCAGGCGCTGCAGGTGCGAGCGCGGCGTCATTGAAGGTAGCGATTCCCTCGCGACTGCCAGGCAGTGCGCTGGGGGGAGGCATTTGCGGTGCGGGTTTGACGTCTTCGTCCCAGGTCAACATACGTTTTCCAATGCTCGGATTATGAGAGCAGCGAAGTGAAAAGCAAAGTGTCCATTCACATCACGGCTTGATTTTGTTGTTCGTTTGCGTCGGCGATCTGTCGGAGAACTCCGTCAGATCGCCGATGCGGCGGGTCATTGGCAGGCTTCGCAGGTGGGGTCGTCGACTCCGCAAAACTTGATGTCGGTGGCAGGAACCGCAGCATCCATCTGCGCCCGTGCGGCAGCCGCCGCCGCGTCGAGTGCGCTCATGGTCTGGCCTTGCGGCGCGCTGCCCGAGGACACTGCGTTCAGGCGGCCCGAGGTCACGGTGGATTTCTCGGTCTGCGTGGCGCTGATGGTGCGCAGGTAGTAGGTGGTTTTCAGACCGCGCGTCCAGGCCAGTTTGTAGGTGTCATCGAGCTTCTTGCCCGAGACGCCGGCCATGTAGATATTGAGCGACTGGGCCTGATCGATCCACTTTTGGCGACGGGCCGCGGCCTCGACCAACCAGGTGGTCTCGACTTCGAAGGCGGTGGCGTACAGGGCCTTGACCTCTTGGGGCACGCGGTCGATGGGGCGCAGCGAGCCGTCGAAGTGCTTGAGGTCCATGACCATGACGTCGTCCCACAGGCCCAGGCGCTTCAAGTCACGCACCAGGTAGTGGTTGATGACGGTGAACTCGCCGGACAGGTTGGACTTGACCGACAGGTTGCCAAAGCACGGCTCGATGGAGGCGTCCACCCCAATGATGTTGGAGATGGTGGCGGTGGGGGCGATGGCCACGCAGTTGGAGTTGCGCATGCCGTCCTTGGCGATCTTCTTGCGCAGGGCATCCCAATCGAGGGAGGCCGAGCGGTCGACCTCGACATAGCCGCCACGGGCCTGGGCCAGCAGGTCCAGGGTGTCCAGGGGCAGGATGCCCTTGTCCCACAGCGAGCCCTTGTAGCTGGAGTAGCGGCCCCGCTCCTTGGACAGCTCGGTGGAGGCCCAGTAGGCGTAGTAGCAGACGGCTTCCATGGACTTGTCGGCGAACTCGACGGCCTCTTGCGAGGCGTAGGGCACGCGCAGCTCATAGCGCGCGTCCTGGAAGGCCATGATGCCCAGACCGGCCGGGCGGTGACGCAGGTTGGAGTCGCGGGCCTTCTTGACGGCGTAGTAGTTAATGTCGATCACGTTATCGAGCATGCGCATCGCCGTAGAGATGGTGCGCTTGAGCTTGTCGTGGTCGATGGCGCCGTCTTTCAGGTGCTGGCGCAGGTTGATCGAGCCCAGGTTGCAGACGGCCGTTTCGGTGTCGCTGGTGTTGAGGGTGATCTCGGTGCACAGGTTGGACGAGTGCACGACGCCGGTGTGCTGCTGGGGCGAGCGCACGTTGCAGGCATCCTTGTAGGTGATCCAGGGATGGCCGGTCTCGAACAGCATCGTGAGCATCTTGCGCCACATGTCGGCGGCCTGGACGGTCTTGGCGGGCTTGATCTCGCCGCGCTTGGCCTTTTCTTCGTAGGCCACATAGGCCTTTTCGAAGTCGGCGCCGAACAGGTCGTGCAGGTCGGGGCAGGTGGAGGGCGAGAACAGGGTCCACTCGCCTTTTTCCATGACGCGGCGCATGAACAGGTCGGGGATCCAGTTGGCCGTGTTCATGTCGTGGGTGCGACGGCGGTCGTCACCGGTGTTTTTGCGCAGCTCGAGGAATTCCTCGATATCCAGGTGCCAGGTCTCCAGATAGGTGCAGACCGCGCCCTTGCGCTTGCCGCCCTGGTTGACCGCCACCGCGGTGTCGTTGACCACCTTCAGGAAGGGGACCACGCCCTGCGATTCGCCATTGGTGCCCTTGATGTGGCTGCCCAGGGCGCGCACGCGGGTCCAGTCGTTGCCCAGACCGCCGGCGAACTTGGACAGCAGGGCGTTTTCCTTGATGGATTCGTAGATGCCATCGAGGTCGTCGGGCACCGTGGTCAGGTAGCAGGACGACAGCTGCGAGCGCAGGGTGCCCGAGTTGAACAGGGTGGGGGTGGACGACATGAAGTCGAAGCTGGAGAGGACCTCGTAGAACTCGATGGCGCGGGCTTCGCGGTCGATTTCGTTGAGGGCCAGGCCCATGGCCACGCGCATGAAGAAAGCCTGCGGCAGCTCGATGCGGGTCTTGCGCACGTGCAGGAAGTAGCGGTCGTACAGGGTTTGCAGGCCCAGGTAGTCGAACTGCAGGTCGCGGTCGGACTTCAGGGCAGCGCCCAGGCGCTTGAGGTCGTACTGCAGGAGTTTTTCGTCGAGCAGCTCGTTGTCGACGCCCTTCTTGATGAAGCCGGGGAAGTAGTCGGCGTAGGCGCCGGCCATTTCAGCCGGGGCGACGTCGCGGCCCACGATCTCCTTGAAGATGGTGTGCAGCAGCAGGCGGGCCGTGGCGTAGGTGTAGTCGGGGTCTTTTTCGATCAGGGTGCGGGCGGCCAGGATGGAGGCCTTGTAGACCTCGTCGATCGGCACGCCGTCGTACAGATTGCGCATGGTCTCGGCGACGATGGGGTCGGGCTTGACGTCCGCACCCAGGCCGGCGCAGGCGCTGGTGATCAGGTTTTTCAGGTAGCCGATGTCGAGCGGCACGCGCTGGCCGCCGTCGATCACGTGCAAGGTGGGCTCTTGGCTGGGGGCAGCTTCGGTCTGCTTGGCGGCGCGCTCCTGGGCGCGGCGCTCGCGATAGAGCACGTAGGCGCGGGCGATCTCGTGGTGGCCGCCGCGCATCAGGCCCAGTTCGACCGAATCCTGCACGTCTTCGATGTGGAAGGTGCCGCCGCCCGGACGCGAGCGCACCATGGCGCGCACCACGGCCTGGGTCAGCGAATCGACGGTCTCGCGCACGCTGGCCGAGGCGGCGCCCTGCGTGCCATGCACGGCCAGGAAGGCCTTCATCATGGCGACGGCGATCTTGTCCGGCTCAAACGGCACGACGGCGCCGTTGCGGCGAATGATCTGGTAATGGGCCAGGGGGTGGCCGGTGCTGCCTGCGTGAACGCTCGTGCCCGGGGTCGGGGCGATGGGGCTGGAGAAAGGCTGGGTGGCGGGAGTGCTCTGGGCAGACTGCATGGGTCCTCTTGTCGGTGCGGCTTGTATTTATGAATGGCGGACGCCCGGCGCTAGCAGTGCGCGCAAGGCCCCCGTTTTTTTATCTTCAGGTGTGCGAGGCACTATATCTGGGGTGCGGGGGGATGGCAAGCCACTAGATGTAGTGTTCTTGCCCTTGACTTTGTTTTTTTCCGAACCGCGCGCCGGCGGTGGAAAACCAAAGTTCATTCAGGGAAACGTTCGGGCGACCAGCCCAGGCTGCGGCGCAGCGCCGGCCAGTCAAAGCCGGGCCCCGGATCCTGCTTGCGTCCGGGCGCGATGTGCTCGTGGCCGGCGACATGTTGGACCGGATAGGCCTGTGCGATGGCGGCCGAGAGGCTGGACAGGGCTTCGTACTGCGCGGCCTCGAATGCGTGCCCTTCCAGGCCTTCGAGCTCGATGCCGATGGAGAAATCGTTGCAGTTCTCGCGTCCCTGGTGGCTGGAGGCGCCGGCATGCCAGGCGCGCTGGTCGCAGCTGACGAACTGCCACAGTTCGCCACCGCGCCGCACGTAGAAGTGGGCGGACACCTGCAGACCGCGCAGGGTCTGGAAATAGGGGTGGGCGTCCCAGTCGAGGGTGTTGGAAAACAGCTGCTGCACCTCGTCGCCGCCGTAGCGGCCCGGGGGCAGGCTGATGGAGTGCACCACGATCAGGTCAGGCTGCACGCCGTCGGGGCGTGGCCCGAAGTTGGGGGAGTCCAGGCGCCGCGCGAAGCGGTACCAGCCGTCTTGCCAGAGCGCGTCGCGGGGGGCCTCGCGCATGGCGCTTTAGCGGCTCGCGCACGCGCACGCGCGGTGTTCGGGCGAGCAATACAGG
>CANGSD010000173.1 GCA_947455875.1 Comamonadaceae bacterium | reverse complement strand
CACGCCAGGCGCTGCTGCAGTCGGTGCTGCAGTTTTGCGAGCAGGAGAAGCTGTCGTCCCTGCACCTGCTGTTCGTGTCGGAAGCAGATCGCCAGGCGAGTCAGGCGCTGGGGTTGATGACCCGCCACACCGTGCAATTTCATTGGACCAACACCCAACCGGGCTACGCCGATTTCGACGCGTTTCTGGCCCGGCTGTCGCAGGACAAGCGCAAGAAAATCCGGCAGGAGCGGCGCAAGGTGGTCGAGGCAGGCGTGTCCTTTCGCACCGTGCCGGGCGAGCAGATGGCAGACGCCGACTGGGATTTCTTCTACCGCTGCTACGAGCGCACTTACCTGGAACATGGCAATGCGCCCTACCTCACGCGCGATTTTTTCGCGCGCATGGCCAAGGAGATGCCTCAGCACTGGGTGATGTTCGTGGGGGAGCGCGAGGGGCAGCCCATCGCCTGCAGCCTGGTGGCGGTCAGTCAGGCTGGCCCCGGTGGGGTCGCCTATGGGCGCTACTGGGGGGCACTGGAGCGCGTGGATTGCCTGCATTTCGAGGCCTGCTACTACCAGCCGCTGCAATGGTGCATCGCGCAGGGCCTGCAGCGTTTCGAGGGCGGCGCGCAAGGCGAGCACAAGATGGCCCGCGCCCTCTTGCCGGTGCGCACCGACAGCGCCCACTGGCTGGCGCACCCGGCCTTTGCCGATGCAGTGGCGCGTTTCCTGGAACGCGAGGGCCAGGGCATCGAGCGCTATCTGGACGACCTGGAAGGCCGCAGCCCTCTGCGCAACGGCGAGGCGCCGACACCCGCAAACGGGTGACGTTCAGCCCGAGGACTGGGCTTGCGCCGCTTCATCGGCCGAACGCGCCACCAGGTAGCGCCCTCCGCCGAAGACCAAGGGGAGTCGATCGCTGCGGGCAACCTTCAACACCTCGCCGATATAGACGGTGTGATCCCCGCCATCGAACTGAGACACCGAGCGGCAATGCAGCCAGGCGCTGCTGTCCTGGATCACCGGCAAGCCGCAGAACGCGTGATCGACAGGGACGCCCTCGAACTTATCGTCAATCGCGCTGGCAAAGCGCGTGGAGACATCCGCCTGGTGTTCGGCCAGGATGCTGATCGCGAATTCGTCTGTGCCCTTGAACACCGCGTAGCTGCCGGCCCGCTTGGACTGGCTCCACAGGATCAAGGGCGGCTCAAGCGAAACGGTGCTGAAGGAATTGGCGGTCAGGCCATAGGCCTTGCCGGCGGGGTCGCGCGTGGTGATCACCGTGACACCGGTGACAAAGGTCCCCAGCGCTTGGCGCAGGGTGCGCGGCTCGAAAGGCGCCTGCTGACTGAGCATAAAAAAACTTACAACAACTGCTCGGCGCCGCGAGTGACCGTCGCCGGTGCACCCACGGCAGGTCCCATCAGCCGTGTTCCTTCTTGTAGTTGGCGATGCCGTCCAGGATTTCCTGCTTGGCCGACTCGGGGCCTTCCCAGCCCAGAACCTTGACCCACTTGCCAACCTCCAGGTCTTTGTAGTGTTCGAAGAAGTGGGCAATGGTCTTCAGGCGCATCGGGTTGAGGTCTTCGGGCTGTTGCCACTGCGTGTAGATGGACAAGATCTTGTCCACTGGCACGGCCAGCACCTTGCCGTCTTCGCCGGCCTCGTCCTGCATCTTGAGAATGCCGATGGGCCGGCAGTTGACCACCACGCCGGGGATCAGGGGCACCGGGGTGATCACCAGCACGTCGACCGGGTCACCGTCGCCGCTGATGGTCTTGGGCACGTAACCGTAGTTGGTCGGGTAGTGCATGGCCGTGCTCATGAAGCGGTCCACGAAGATGGCGCCCGATTCCTTGTCGACCTCGTACTTCACGGGATCCGCGTTCATCGGGATCTCGATGATCACGTTGAAGGATTCGGGGACGTTTTTGCCAGCGGTGACTTGGTCGAGGGACATGGTGTGAGTTGAAGTGAAAGACTAGGAAAAACCCTGATTTTAGTTTCACTCGCGTCGCTTTCCCGGCACGGACCCTCCCGCACGCACAACTTCGCTTGTATATTCATCGAGTTGGCCAATCGTCTCCGCCCGTTGGGGAGCTACGAGGAAGCAACGCAGCGGGGGCACCGCTCGCGGTGCCCTCTCCAAGCGAAGCAACACAAGGAGAAGTTCATGACAGGCAACGCGGCGCTTATTTTGGCGCTGGTCTGCGGTCTCGCCGCAGTCGTCTATGGCATCTGGGCGCGCAGCTGGATCCTCGCGCAAGACGCCGGTAACTCACGCATGCAGGAAATCGCTGCGGCCATTCAGGCCGGAGCTGCTGCATACCTCGCCCGCCAGTACAAGACCATCGCCATCGTGGGCGTGGTGCTGGCCATTCTGATTGGCATCTTCCTGGATGCCCAAACCGCCATCGGCTTTGCGGTGGGTGCCATCCTCTCGGGTGCCTGCGGCTTCATCGGCATGAACGTGTCGGTGCGTGCCAACGTGCGCACCGCGCAGGCGGCCACGCGCGGCATCGGACCGGCACTGGATGTGGCCTTTCGCGGCGGCGCCATCACCGGCATGCTGGTGGTGGGTCTGGGCCTGCTGGGGGTCACCGCCTTCTACTGGTTCCTGGTGGGCAACGGCAACCTCACGCCGGATCGCAAGCTGGCCACGCTGCTCAATCCCCTGATCGGCTTTGCCTTCGGCTCCTCGCTGATCTCGATCTTCGCCCGTCTGGGCGGCGGCATTTTCACCAAGGGCGCAGACGTCGGCGCCGACCTGGTGGGCAAGGTGGAAGCTGGCATCCCCGAAGACGATCCGCGTAACCCTGCGGTAATCGCCGACAACGTGGGCGACAACGTGGGCGACTGCGCTGGCATGGCGGCCGACCTGTTCGAGACCTATGCGGTGACGCTGATCGCCACCATGGTGCTGGGCGCCCTGCTGGTGACCAGCGCTCCCACGGCGGCGGTGCTGTACCCGCTGGCGCTGGGTGGCGTGTCCATCATCGCGTCCATCATCGGCTGCTTCTTCGTCAAGGCCACACCGGGCATGCGCAACGTGATGCCGGCCCTGTACAAGGGTCTGGCGATTGCGGGCGTGCTGTCGCTGATCGCGTTCTACTTCGTGACCCAATGGCTGATGCCCGATAACTCGGTGGCGGCCTCCGGTTCGCAGCTGCGTCTGTTTGGCGCCTGCGCGGTGGGCCTGATCCTGACCGGCGCGCTGGTCTGGATCACCGAGTACTACACGGGCACGCAGTACGCGCCGGTGCGTCACATCGCACAGGCATCGACCACGGGCCACGGCACCAACATCATCGCGGGTCTGGGCGTGTCCATGCGCTCCACGGCCTGGCCGGTGCTGTTCGTGTGCGCCGCCATCGTGGCAGCCTATGGGCTGGCTGGCTTGTATGGCGTGGCGATTGCTGCCACCTCCATGCTGTCGATGGCCGGTATCGTGGTGGCTCTGGACGCTTACGGCCCCATCACCGACAACGCCGGTGGCATCGCCGAGATGTCGGAGCTGCCCGCCTCGGTGCGTGACATCACCGACCCGCTCGATGCCGTGGGCAACACCACCAAGGCAGTGACCAAGGGCTATGCCATTGGCTCGGCCGGCCTCGCGGCACTGGTGCTGTTCGCCGACTACACGCACAAGCTGGAAAGCTATGGGCGTGCCATCAGCTTCGACCTGTCGGATCCGATGGTGATCATTGGCCTGTTTATCGGCGGCTTGATCCCTTATCTGTTCGGCGCGATGGCGATGGAAGCCGTCGGGCGTGCAGCGGGTTCGGTGGTGGTGGAAGTGCGCCGCCAGTTCAGCACCATCCCCGGCATCATGGACGGCACCGGCAAGCCCGAGTACGGCAAGGCCGTGGACATGCTAACCACCGCCGCCATCAAGGAGATGGTGATCCCCTCGCTGCTGCCGGTGATCGTGCCGATCGTCGTGGGTTTGGTGCTCGGGCCCAAGGCGCTGGGCGGATTGCTCATGGGAACCATCGTGACCGGCCTGTTCGTGGCGATCTCCATGTGTACCGGCGGCGGTGCCTGGGACAACGCCAAGAAGTACATCGAGGACGGCAACCACGGCGGCAAGGGCTCTGAGGCCCACAAGGCCGCCGTCACCGGCGACACGGTGGGCGACCCCTACAAGGACACCGCGGGTCCTGCGGTGAACCCCCTGATCAAGATCATCAACATCGTGGCACTGCTGATCGTGCCGCTGGTGGTGAAGGTCCACGGGGGTTGATCGTTCTTGTGATCTGAGAAAAGCCCGCCTCTAGGCGGGCTTTTTCTTTT
>CANGSD010000172.1 GCA_947455875.1 Comamonadaceae bacterium | reverse complement strand
GGCGCAGGCTCTGCTGCCTCGCCTGCGTCCCGCGCCCAAGCCGGCCGGTGGCAATGCCCGCAGCCTGCCGCGCCACCTGCAAAAGCCTGCCGCACCCGCAGCCGGTCGGGATACCGTGGTGATCGCGGGCTGCGAGGCCCATGTCTGCCTGCTACAAACCGCGCTGGAATTGCTCGAAGAAGAATTCGATGTGTGCGTCGTCACCGATGCCTGCGCTTCGCGCACCGAGCGCAATCGCGACGCCGCTTTCGATCGCCTGGCGGGTGCCGGCGCCGAACTGGTGACCACCGAAATGGTGATCTTCGAGTGGCTGCGCAGCGCCGAGCACCCACGATTCAAGGAGGTGCTGGGCTGGATCAAGTAAGCCCGGCGCCCGCACGCAACAACGAGGAGAAGAACGCATGACGACCTACGCAGAGTTCTACCGCCGCTCGGTGGACGAGCCCGAGGCCTTCTGGGGCGAGCAGGCCCGCCTGATCGACTGGCAAACGCCCCCAAAGCGCATCCTGGACAACGACCAGGCGCCGTTCACGCACTGGTTCGTGGGCGGTACCACCAACCTGTGCCACAACGCGGTTGACCGTCACCTCAAGGACCGACCGAACCAGCCGGCCCTGATCCACGTGTCCACCGAGACCGGCCGCGAGGAGACCTACACCTTCGCGCAGTTGCACGATCAGGTGCAGCGCGCGGCGGCGGCGATCCGCAGCCTGGGCGTGGGCCGCGGTGACCGGGTCCTGATCTACATGCCCATGATCCCCGAGGCCATCGTCGCGATGCTGGCCTGCGCGCGCATTGGCGCCATTCACTCGGTGGTGTTCGGCGGCTTTGCCTCCGTCTCGCTGGCCTCGCGCATCGAGGACGCCTCGCCCAAGCTGGTGGTCAGTGCCGACGCCGGCTCGCGCGGGGGCAAGGTGGTGCCGTACAAGCCGCTGCTGGACGAAGCCATTCGCCTGTCCAGCCACAAGCCCGATGGCGTTCTGATGGTCGACCGAGGCCTGTCGCCCATGGACCGCGTGGCCGGCCGCGACCACGACTGGAAGGCCCTGACCGAGCGCCACGCCGGCGTGCAGGTGCCCTGCGAGTGGCTGGACGCCACCGACATCAGCTACACCATCTACACCAGCGGCACCACCGGCAAGCCCAAGGGCGTGCAGCGGGATGTGGGCGGTTATGCCGTGGCCCTGGCGGCCAGCATGAAGCACAGCTTCCAAGGCAAGGCCGGTCATACCTACTTTTGCACCAGCGACATCGGCTGGGTGGTGGGCCACTGCTACATCGTCTACGGACCGCTGATTGCCGGCATGGCCACCATCGTCTACGAGGGCCTGCCGATACGCCCTGACGCCGGCATCTGGTGGCAGTTGGTCGAGAAGTACAAGGCCAATGTGATGTTCAGCGCGCCCACCGCAGTGCGCGTACTGAAAAAGTACGACGAGGCCTTCCTCAAGAAATATGACCTGTCCAGCCTGCAAAGCCTGTTTTTGGCGGGCGAGCCGCTGGACGAGCCCACCGCCCGCTGGATCCATGATGCGCTGGGCGTTCCCATCATCGACAACTACTGGCAAACCGAGACCGGTTGGCCCCTCATGACCATTGCCAACGGCGTCGAGAAAAAGGCCAGCAAGTTCGGCAGCCCCGGCCTGCCCATGTACGGCTGGAAGGTCAAGCTGGTGCACGAGACCACAGGCGAGGAGCTCACGAAACCCAACGAGAAGGGCGTGGTGGTGGTCGAATCGCCCACGCCTCCGGGCTTCATGCAGACCGTCTGGCGCGATGACGCCCGCTTCGTCAAGACCTATTGGAAAAGCATCCCCGGCAAGACGCTTTACAGCACCTTCGACTGGGGCATCCGCGACGAGGACGGCTACTACTACATCCTGGGCCGCACCGACGACGTGATCAACGTCGCCGGTCACCGTCTGGGCACCCGCGAGATCGAAGAGAGCATCTCCAGCCACAAGGCGGTGGCCGAAGTGGCGGTGGTGGGGGTGGCCGACAACGTCAAGGGCCAGGTGGCCATGGCCTTCGCGGTGCTGCGTGATCCCTCGGCCTATTCGGACGAGGCGGCCCGCCTGAAACTCGAAGGCGAGATCATGAAGGTGGTCGATGGCCAGCTCGGGGCTGTGGCCCGCCCGGCCCGGGTGCGCTTCGTCACCCTGCTGCCCAAGACCCGCAGCGGCAAGCTGCTGCGGCGGGCCATTCAGGCGGTGTGCGAGGGCCGTGACCCGGGCGATCTCACCACCATCGAAGACCCGTCGACCCTGCAACAAATCAAGGAGCAGGTGCAAAACGGGTGATGCCACCCAACCTGGCGCTGTCCAGGATGGGTTTCGATGGCACAATCACCGAGTCTTTGGTCCTTCCAGCCACAGTCGCATCCGCCAATCGGTCTAGCCGTGTCGCGGAAGGTTGTTTAACCAGCAGAAGCGCCCTTCAGGGGTGCGGAAAGTAGCGAACCATGAGTGAGACGAATAACGTCTACAGCGCCTATCAAGGCAGCACCTATCTCTTCGGGGGCAACGCGCCCTACGTCGAAGAGATGTACGAAAACTACCTGGCCAGTCCCGGCAGCGTGCCCGATAACTGGCGCGACTACTTCGACGCGCTCCAGCACGTGCCGGCCGTCGATGGGTCCGATGCCAAAGACGTCCCGCACCTGCCCGTCATCAACGCCTTCGCCGAGCGCGCCAAGGCCGGTGGTACCAAGGTGGTGGTCGCCAGCGGCGACGCCGAGATGGGTCGCAAGCGCACCGCGGCGCAGCAGTTGATCGCCGCCTACCGCAACGTCGGCCAGCGCTGGGCCGATCTCGACCCCCTGAAGCGCACCGAGCGCCCCGCCATCCCCGAGCTGGAGCCGTCCTTCTACGGCTTCACCGATGCCGACCAGGAAACGGTGTTCGACACCAGCAACACCTTCTTCGGCAAGAACACCATGTCGCTGCGCGAGCTGCTCAACGCGCTGCGCGAGACCTACTGCGGCACCCTGGGCGCCGAGTACATGTTCATCTCCGACCAGGCGCAAAAGCGCTGGTGGCAGCAAAAGCTCGAGTCAATCCGCAGCAAGCCGAACTTCCTGGCCGACCGCAAAAAGCACATCCTCGATCGCCTGACCGCGGCCGAAGGCCTCGAGCGTTATCTGCACACCAAGTACGTCGGCCAAAAGCGCTTCTCGCTTGAAGGCGGCGAGAGCTTCATCGCCGCGATGGACGAATTGATTCAGCTCGCCGGCGAAAAGGGCGTGCAGGAAATCGTGATCGGCATGGCCCACCGCGGTCGCCTGAACGTGCTGGTGAACACCCTGGGCAAGATGCCTGGTGACCTGTTCGCCGAGTTCGACCACACCGCCCCCGAAGACCTGCCCGCCGGTGACGTGAAATACCACCAGGGCTTCAGCTCCGACGTCACCACCCGCGGCGGTCCGGTGCACCTGGCGCTGGCCTTCAACCCCTCGCACCTGGAGATCGTCAACCCGGTGGTCGAGGGCAGCGTACGCGCCCGCATGGACCGCCGTGGCGACCCGCAGGGCCGCCAAGTGCTGCCGGTGCTGGTGCACGGGGATGCCGCCTTCGCCGGCCAGGGCGTCAACCAGGAAACCCTGGCGCTGGCTGCCACGCGCGGCTACAGCACCGGCGGCACGGTGCACCTGATCATCAACAACCAGATCGGTTTCACCACCTCCGATCCGCGCGACCTGCGCTCCACCCTGTATTGCACCGACATCGTCAAAGGCGTCGAGTCGCCCGTGCTGCACGTGAACGGCGACGACCCCGAGGCGGTGGTGCTGGCCACGCAGCTGGCCCTCGAATACCGCATGGAGTTCGCCAAGGACGTGGTGGTCGACATCGTGTGCTTCCGCAAACTGGGTCACAACGAGCAGGACACCCCCAGCCTGACCCAGCCCCTGATGTACAAGAAGATCAGCGCACACCCGGGCACCCGCAAGCTCTATGGCGAGAAGCTGGTGACGCAGGGCGTGCTGACGGGCGATGGCCCCGATGCCATGGTCAAGGCCTATCGCGCTGCGATGGACACAGGCAAGCACACGGTCGATCCGGTGCTGACCAACTTCAAGAGCAAGTTCGTCGTCGACTGGTCGCCTTTCCTGGGCAAGAAGTGGACCGACGCGGGCGACACCGCGATCCCGCTGGCCGAGTGGAAGCGTCTGGCCGAACGCATCACCAACATCCCCGCCAACATCACCCCGCACCAACTGGTCAAGAAGGTGCTCGATGACCGCGCCGCCATGGGCCGAGGCGAGATCAACGTCGATTGGGGCAT
>CANGSD010000171.1 GCA_947455875.1 Comamonadaceae bacterium | reverse complement strand
GGCGCGCAACGGTCAGTGGTTGACCGATGGCATGGAGCGCCTGGCCTTCAACGCCACGTTCTTGTTTGGCGCCTTCACGCCCGCCGTGACCGCGCTGGCCATCGGCGGCTGGTCGCTGGGGATCGAGTTCATGTTTTATCTGGCGATGCCGCTGCTGGTGCGGGTGCTGCCGCATGCGTGGCTCCGCATGGGTCTGCTGCTGGTGCTGTTGGCCCTGCAATGGACCTGGATCGATCGCACGGTGGGCGCATTGGGTCTGGCCGAGGCTACGCAGCTTTATCACCAGGTGCCGGCCTTCGCGGCTTATTTCTTTGCGGGTTGTCTGATCGGTCATGCGCGTCGCCAGCGCACCTACGCGCTGCCCCTGCGTGCGGGAGCGGTGACCTGGGTTTTGATTGCGGCGCTGCTGGTCGCCCTCGCGCCGTCCGTGTCGGGTGGCGAATTGATCGGATGGCGTGGCATCGTGCTGCCTTTGGTGTGCGTGGCCGTGGTCTGGGTCAGCGGCCATGTGCGCGTGGGGCCGCGCGCTCGACCCGCCGCCCAGTGGCTGGGTGACATCACCTATGGCACCTACCTGCTGCACCCCTTGCTGTTTTTCGGCTTCGCCTGGTTTGTGCTGCCAGCCTTGACGACGGCTTCGGCCGAGGCCTTGCCGGTGCCGGTGCGCCTGGCGATTCTGGTAGTGGGTGTGGCCTTGTCGTGCGGGCTCGCTGCCGCCAGCGAGCGAGCGTTCGAGCGACCGGTGCGCGCCGCCGGTCGGCACCTGCTCGGGCGGTGGCTGACGCCACGTTCAACCTGAAGCACGCCGACCCGCTTGACTTCGCCGCCCCACTTCTCGCCCACACCCATGCCCCATCCGCGACTGACGCCCGCCATGCGTACCGTGCTTGAACGCAGGGCTCGTGTCTCCGCGCCGCCTCTGCACACCTTGCCGCCGGTTCAGGCCCGGGCCGCCTACGAGGCCGCGGCTGGCGTACTCGAGGTGCCGCGCGCCACCCTGCGTCGGGTCGAGGGTTTCACCGTGCCAGCACGCGACGGCCACCCGCTGCCCGCGCGCCTGTATACGGATGCGGCAGACAGCGGGCCCTGGCCGTGGCTGCTGTACCTGCATGGCGGCGGCTTCACCATCGGCAGCATCGCCACCCATGACACGCTATGCCGCGAGCTCGCGCGCTTAAGTGGCTGCGCGGTGGTGTCGCTGGACTACCGGCTCGCGCCCGAGCACCGCTTTCCCACCGCGGTGAACGATGCCTGGGACGCCTTGCAGCATCTGGTCGCACACGGTCAGGACCGCGGCCTGGATCCAAGCCGCATTGCCGTCGGTGGCGACAGCGCAGGCGGCACGCTGGCGGCGGTATGCGCCTTGATGGCGCGCGACGTCGGCCTGCCCCTGGCCTTGCAGCTTCTGATCTACCCCGGCTGCGCCGCCCGCCAGGACCTGCCTTCCCACCAGCACTATCGCGAAGGTCTGCTGCTGGATGCCACGCTGATTGACTACTTCTTCGCCCAGTACATCGACCTGCCCGATCGCGAGGACTGGCGCTTCGCGCCGCTGAACGCGCCGGACGTGGACGGCGTGGCGCCGGCCTGGGTGGGCCTGGCCGAGTGCGACCCGCTGGTCGACGAGGGCTTGGCCTACGCCGATAAACTGCGGGCCGCGGGGGTGGCGGTGGACCTGGAGATCTACCACGGCGTTGTCCACGAATTCATCAAGATGGGGCGCGTGATTGAGCAGGCGCGCCAGGCCCATGTCGATGCCGCCCGCGCCCTGAGAACCGCCCTGAGACCCTGAAGGCCCCCACCATGACCCACACGCGTGCCGATTTCCGCTTCTTTCACCGCCTGCGCGTGCGCTGGGTCGAGGTGGACATCCAGAAAATCGTCTTCAACGGCCACTACCTGATGTACTTTGACACCGCCGTGGCCGACTACTGGCGCATGCTGGGTCTGCCCTACGAAGAGGCGATGCACCATCTGGGCGGCGATCTGTACGTCAAGAAGGCCACCGTCGAATACTTCGCCTCGGCGCGTATGGACGAACGGCTCGATGTCGCCTTGCGCTGCGCCCGCGTCGGCAACAGCTCCATGGGGTTCGAATGTGCGATCTTTCGCGGCGACCAGCTGTTGATCGGCGGCGAGTTGATCTATGTGTTCGCCGACCCCGCCACCCAGACCTCACGCCCCGTGCCGCCGGCCCTGCGCGAGATCCTCACCGGCTTCGAGGCGGGGCAGCCCATGTTGCACACCCGCACCGGCAGCTGGAACGACTTGAGCGCCGACGCGGGCGCGATCCGCACCCGGGTGTTTGTCCACGAGCAGCGCATCCCCGCCGAACTCGAGTGGGACGCGGCTGATGCGAGCGCCTTGCACGCCGTGGTCTACAACCGCCTGCAACAGCCCGTGGCCACCGGCCGCTTGCTGCAGGTGCGCCCCGGACTGGGCCAGATTGGGCGGGTCGCGGTGCACGAGGTGCTGCGTGGCGGCGGCGCCGGTCAGGTGGTGATGCAGGCTCTGGTGGACGCGGCCCGCAGGCGCGGCGACACCGAGCTGATGCTGCACGCCCAGCGCAGCGCCGAGAACTTCTATGCCCGCCTGGGCTTCGTGGCGCGCGGCGAACCCTTCGACGAGGTGGGCATCCCCCACATTGAGATGGCGATGCCGCTCGCTTAGATATCGGCGAGGAGGGGGTAGGGCAGGGGCAGCAGGGTCAGCGCAGGCCCGTCGGCGGCGCCCACGCACAGCGTGCCGCTTTCCATCGCGCTGGTTTGCAGCGACACGATGGCGTCAAAGCCCCCATTGGGCGCTGGCGCGGCCTGGGCCACCAGCCCGCAGGGTTGCGAGAGATCGTCCGAATGAAAGATCTCCTGGCCGGCCTGCAAAGGCGCCGCGCTGTGGGCCAGCGTCGCGCGGCGTTTGAGGGTGCCGCGAAACTGGCTGCGGGCCACCACTTCCTGGCCCGGGTAGCAGCCTTTCTTGAAGTTCACGCCGCCCACCGATTCGTAATTGAGCATCTGGGGCACGAAGGCCTCGACCGCTGGCGCGCTCAGGGTGGCCACGCCGCTGCGCACCTCGCCCCAGGACCACACCGCAGCATCGAGCGCGGGTCCGGTGGGCTCGGACGTACCTGCCGACGCAAGCCACAGCGCACGCGCCTGACCGTCGGCCGGATACAGGCCCACCCAGTGGGCGCCAGCCTGCTGCGCGTGCGCCCAGGGCGCGAGGGCCGATGCGCCTGCCGGCATCGCAGCCTGCCCCGCCAGCCCGCGCAGCACAAAGTCTTCGCTGGCGTCAGTGAGTTTGACCTTGGCCCGCAGCACAAACATCGACAGGCGCTTCAAGGTCGGTGCCAGCAGGTCGCGGCTCACGATCAGCGCGATGTCCTGGGGCGCCAGGGTCAGGCCGACGAAGCTCGCCTGCATGCGTCCCTTGGCCGAACAGAAGGCTGCCAGGCGCGCCTGCCCGGGCTGCAGCAGCAGGAAATCCTGGGTCAGTTGGTTGTGGAGAAACGAGGCCGCGTCGTCGCCCTGCGCGCGGATCACGCCCAGATGGGGCAGGAGGGCGATGCCTTCGAGAGGGTGGGTCATCGCTGAATTATCATGGCCCGGTCCTCTCCCCACTGCGTTCAGTGTCTCCCTCTTATTTCCCGTAACACCGTGCGGCGCCTGCTCCTAACCCTTGGCCTGGTGATCGTGATGGCCGCCCTGGCCCTCGGCGGCGGCGTGGCGTGGTGGCTGCACCGTCCCATGCCCCTGGCGGCGCCGGTGATCGACCTGGCCATCGAGCCGGGCACCCTGCCCCGCGACGTGGCGCAGACCGTGCGGTCCGCCGGCGTGGACATCGACCCGGTCTGGCTGCACACCTGGTTTCGTCTCTCGGGCCGGGCCCGCCTGATCAAGGCCGGCAGCTACGAGCTCGAGACCGGCATCACGCCCTGGCGCCTTTTGGACAAGCTGGCCCGAGGGGATCAGGCCCAGGGTGCGGTGAGCCTGATCGAGGGCTGGACGTTCCGGCAGTTCCGCGCCGCGCTGGCCAAGGAGACCGACCTGCGCCAAGACAGCGCCGCGCTGTCCGACGAGGCCCTGATGCAGACCCTGGGCCGCCCCGACCAGCACCCTGAAGGGCGCTTCTTCCCCGACACCTACACCTACAGCAAGGGCAGCAGCGACCTCGCCGTCTTGCGCCGAGCGATGCGCGCCATGGACAAGCGCCTGGCCGTCGCCTGGAACCAGCGCAGCCCCCAGGCCATGGTCAGCACGGCCGACGAAGCGCTGGTCCTGGCCAGCATCAT
>CANGSD010000170.1 GCA_947455875.1 Comamonadaceae bacterium | reverse complement strand
GGTTTGCGTGTTGAGCCAGTCGGCGATGTCCTGCGGGTCGCGCCCGCCGCTGTAGGCGGTCAGCGCCACGCCATTGAGTGACAAGGCCGCCGCGGCGATGGGCTGGGCCGCCGGTCCGTCGGCGTTGAAGTTGTACTGGCTCTGGATCTGGGCCGCTACTGCGGTCTCGCCCAGCAGGCGGTGCGGGTTCTCGCCGTGGATGTCGTAGGAGGGCGAAGTCAGCGGACGCGCGCGCACACCGATGTGATAGTCGGCGCCCAGGTAGGCGTCTTCGGGCTCCGCGTTGAGGTAGTCCGCGCTGTAGGTGGCGCCCTGGACCAGGCTGCCCGAGCCGAGGAGCAGGTCTTGCTGGTCGGTGGTCAGCGGCGATCCGAGCAGGTGACGGCCGTCGCGCGTGAACAACTGCGGCCATTGGCCGTCGGCGGTGTCTAGCGTGAGTACCGCGTCCAGGCTGCCGGCGGGCACGGTGGCCAGCGAGCGAAAGCCGGTGACGTTGAAGGTCAAGGGATCGCCGGCCGCCCGATTCGGGAACGGGGTGCTGGGGGCATAGAGCGATGCCAGCGTGGGCGGCTGCGTGAAGGTCTGGGGCTCCAGGCTCCAGTGGGCTTGGGCTGTGCCGACATTGAGGTCGCCAGCGACAACGCGGAAAGGGCCCGCGGCTGCGACCCGCTGTGGGTCTTCCAGCAGCGCGCTGATGCCGCGTGCGGCCGACACACCCGCAGGCTGGACGCCAAACAGGGCCTGGCCCGGGCGGCCCAGGGCGTCGATACCGGTGGCATGGACGGCGTTGGCCTCAGTGATCAGGGCTTGCGCCAGTTCGTCCAGCTTGTTCTGGGCCGGGCGCAAGACCTGGTCGCGCACCATCATCAGCCCGCCCAGCTCACCGCCCGAGACACCGGTGATGACCCGGGCACTCGGGCTGTTGAGGTTCAGGCTCAGCGAGGCGCGGCCTGCGCTGTCCACCGTGTAGCCCAGGCGCGAGACGGCGTCGCCATCGACCACGACCGCACCGACCTTGTCGCCTGTCTTGTTGTCCATGGAGTCGTTCAGGCTGACCTTGACCTGGCCGTTGGTCGCGAATTCGGTCTTGATGCGCACCAGCGCCGACAGCTCACGCAGCAGGCGGTCGCGCTGGTCCAGCAGTTCGGGCGGTTGGCGGTCGAGCGCGCCGTTTTTGAACAGCTGTTTGTTCACCAGCGCGATCTGCTCGGCGTAGGTGTTGATGGTGTCGGTGGCGGCAGCCAGGCCCTGACGGGTTTCGGTGTCGATCAGGTCCAGTTGGGTGGTCAGCTGACGAAAGCCCGAGGCGGCGCCGTCGGCCTGACGCAGGAAGCTGCTGCGCGCGATGACCGAGGCCGGCTCGACCGCCAGGTCGCGCGCGGCGGCGAAGAAGGCGGTGAGCGAGCCCGACAGGCCGACATTCTTGTCGCCCATCAGGTCCATGATGCGGTTGGCGTACTCGACCAGCGGGCCCTGGGCTTCCAGGTTGCTGTTGCTGCTGCGCAGGTTGGCCTCGATGAAGGCGTCGTACTGACGGCGCACTGCCTCCAGGCGCACGCCGGTGCCGATGAAGCTGTTGCCCATCTGCCGCGGCTGGTTCGAGGCCAGGCCGACTTCTTGTCGGGTGTAGCCGTCGGTGCCGACGTTGGCGATGTTGTTGGAGACGGTGGACAGCGCCCGCTGGTAGGCGGAGACGCCGGTGCTGCCCAGAGAGAGAAGGTCGCTCA
The DNA here is from genome assembly GCA_947455875.1 of Comamonadaceae bacterium. The sequence continues at coordinate 2,593 of CANGSD010000170.1, read as the reverse complement.
CGGCTTAGCTCCCAGACGGCCCAAGGGCATGGCCGGCGCGGTCAGAGGCGGCAAGGCATAGCCCGCCTTGGCGCGCGACAAGGGCAGGGCGGGCGCCACGGCCGGTGCGGCCACTGGCAAGGCGGGCGAGGTTGGGTTCAGCGGGAAGGCGCGCGCCTTGAGCGCGTCCTCGGTGCTGGGCAGGGTCTGGGCTTGGCGCTGGATCAGCTGGCGCTCGAGCATAGTGGCCAAGCCGACGCCACCGCGACGGGCCATCTGCTGGGCGACTTCCTTGTCCATGAGGTCTTCGTACAGGTCGGCCGAGTCGCTCTCGGTCAGCTCGCTTTTGTCGATGGTCTTGCGCATCGCCTTGAGCGTTTCCTGCAGGAAGTGCGCCTCAAATTGTTCGGCGGCCTTGCGCAGCGCCTGGCGCTCGCCCCCTGCCGCCTTGCCGCGCAAAGCGGTCAGGCTGGCAAAGTCGAGGTAGCCGGAGGTGGGCGTGAGGTCGCTCATGAGGGGCTGTTCAGGCTCGTGGTGAGCGTTAGATGATCACCAGCTCGGCGCGCAGGCTGCCAGAGCTCTTGAGCGCTTCCAGGATGGCGATCAGGGCGGAGGGCGTGGCGCCCACCTGGTTGACCGCGTCCACGATCTGGCGCAGGTCCACGCCCGGTTGGAACAGGAACATCGGACGCTTTTGCTCCTCCACCGCGATGGCGGCGTTTTGCACCGGGGTGGTCTGGCCCTGTGCGAGCGCATTGGGCTGAGACACCTCGTTGGTCGCGGTGATGGCCACCGAGATCGTGCCGTGCGAGACGGCGGCGGCGCTGACCCGCACGTTGCGGCTGATGACGACGGTACCGGTGCGGGCATTGACGACCACCCGCGCGGGCGGCTCGCCCGGGGTGACCTCGAGGTTCTCGACCATGCTCATGAAGGCCACACGCTGCGAGAGGTTCTCGGGTGCGCGGATGGCCAGGGACATGCCGTCGATGGCTCGCGCCATGCCGTCGCCAAAGCGCTGGTTGATGGCGTTGACGATGGCGGTGGTGGTGGTGAAGTCCTGCTGACGCACGTTCATCACGATGTGGTCGGACTTGTCAAAAGGCGTGTTGACGGACCGCTCGACGATGGCGCCACCCGGGATGCGCGCCGAGGTGGGCACGCCGATGGTGATCTTGGAGCCGGCAGCGCTTTCGTCGATGCCGGTGGCGGTCAGGGCGCCCTGAGCCAGGGCATAGATCTCGCCGTCGACGCCGCGCAAGCTGGCCAGCAGCAGGTTGCCACCGCGCAGGTTGGAGGCCTTGCCGATGGCGGCCACGTTGACGTCAATGCGCTGGCCGGGCTTGGCAAAGCCGGGGAGTTCGGCGGTCACCATCACGGCGGCGACGTTCTTGACGTCCATACGCTGGGTGGCGGTGCCGGTTTCGAAGTCGGACAGCGGGCCATCGATGCTCAGACCCATGCGGCCGAGCATGGCGCGCAGGCTCTGGACGGTAAACGACACGTCGGTGCCGTCACCGGTGCCCTGTAAACCCACGACCAGGCCGTAGCCGATCAGCTGGTTGGGGCGAACAGCGGCGGCCGAGGCCAGGTCCTTGACCCGGTCGGCCCAGGCAGGGGCACTGACACCGAGCAGCAGGGCCAGGGCGAGCAGGGCGGATTTCATGGCGGGCATGTAGAAGTTAGAAGGGCCAGAACTTGAACAGGGCACGGGTACCCCAGCCAGCGCGGCTGGCATTGGCGATGTCGCCGGTGCCGCGGTAGATGAACTGCGCGTTGGTCAGGCGCCGCGAGCGCACGGTGTTGTTACGCGAGATGTCGTCGGGGCGGATGATGCCGCTGACCTGAATCACTTCCGTGCCTTCGCTCAGGGCCATCTGCTTTTCGCCGCGCACGACGAGGTTGCCGTTGGCCAGTACGTCGACCACGGTGACCGAGATTTCGCCCTTGAGGGTGGCGCCCTGGCCGATGTCGCCCGAACCACTGCTGGTGATTTCGGCGTTGTTCAGGTTGATGCCGCCCAGGATGCTGCTGGCACCGGCCAGCTTCGTGGTCAGACCTGCGGTAACCACGTCGTTGGTTCCCTTGCGGCTGAGGTTCGCACTTTGGGTGCGCTCGCCCTGGGTGGCTTCGTCGAGCAAGACGGTGACGATGTCGCCCACGCGCAGGTTGCGGCCACGGCCGAACCACTGGTCGCTCTGGCGGCCGTTGTAGATGGCGCCGGTGGGCACGCGCGCCTCTTCGGCGGCGGGTGGGTACACCGGCCCGAAATCGGGTGAGTGCGCCAGTTGCGCGGTCGGCGCGGTGGCGCAGCCGGCGAGCTGCCCGACGGTGGCCAGCAGCAGCGCCAGGGCCGAGAGGCGCAGGCCCGCTTTGGCGGCGGAGCAGGAGAGCAAGGGGAGGGTGCGCATGGCCGGCCTTACATGTTGTTGTTCAGGTAGCGCAACATGCCATCCACCGCAGAGATGGCCTTGGAGTTGATCTCGTAGGCGCGCTGGGTTTCGATCATGTTGACCATTTCCTCGACCACGTTGACGTTCGAGGCTTCCAGAGCGCCCTGCTGGATCTGGCCGGCACCGGCCAGGCCGGGCGCGCCCGGCTGTGCCGGACCGCT
>CANGSD010000169.1 GCA_947455875.1 Comamonadaceae bacterium | reverse complement strand
GTTCGAGCGCGGTGATCACCGACTCCGCATCACGCTCGCCGCGCACCACCGCCGCCGCCAGCGCATAGCCGCCCTGTGCACGGTAGGCGTCGTAGTCCAGGGCCTGCGGCACGCTCGCCACGTCAGCGCCCGCCACCGCCTGCATCACCCGGTCTTCACTCGCGTGCGGCACGGCCCGCTGGCCCACCTGCGCTGCGGGCGCCTGCTCGCAGCGACCAATGCACGGCGCAGGAATCACGCGCACCTGGGGTCCCAGCAAGACTGGCAGACGCTGAAACAAGTCGCGCGCGCCCGCCATCTCGCAGGGCAGTCCGTCACACACACGTACCGTGAGCTCGGGCCCGGCCTCGCCGTCTTTCAGAATCTCGAAGTGGTGATAGAAGCTCGCGACCTCGAACACCTCGGCCATCGGCAGGTTCATCTCCTGGGCCAGGGCGGCGAGGTGGCGCGGCTGCAGGCCGTGCCAGTGGTCGTTCAGGCGATGCAGGTGCTCGATCAGCAGGTCGCGCGCATGTCCACCCTCGGGGCGGGGGCCCAGCAGGGCCCGCACCTCGTCCAGGCTGGCCGCATCGACCTGCCGGCCCTTGAGATGTCCGGTGCGTTCGCTCGCGCGATAAAGGCGAACCGGCGCCTGCTGCATCAGGTGTCCTTGGAAACCGTGATCGTGGGAAAGCGCGAAGAAAAATCCTTGGCCTTGGCCGCGATCTTGATCGCCACCTGGCGGGCCATGGCCTTGTACAGGCCGGCCACCTGGCCTTCGGGGTCGGCCACCACCGTGGGCTTGCCGCCATCGGCCTGCAGGCGGATGGCCATGTCCAGGGGCAAGGCGCCCAGGTAATCGATGCCGCGCTCGGCGGCGTAACGCTGACCGCCGCCTTCGCCAAAGATATGTTCGATGTGGCCGCACTGCGTGCACACATGGGCCGCCATGTTTTCCACCAGACCGAGGATCGGCACACCCACCTTGTCGAACATGGCCACGCCCTTGCGCGCATCGAGCAGCGCGATGTCCTGCGGCGTGGTGACGATGACCGCGCCCGTCATGGGCACACGCTGCGAGAGCGTGAGCTGGATGTCACCCGTGCCCGGGGGCATGTCGACGATCAGGTAATCGAGGTCGCGCCAATTGGTCTGACGCAGCAACTGCTCCAGAGCCTGGGTGGCCATGGGGCCGCGCCAGATCATGGCTTCGTTGGGGTTGATCAAGAAGCCGATGGACATGACCTGCACGCCGTAGTTCTCCAGCGGGTCCATGGTCTTGCCGTCTTCGCTCTCGGGACGGCCTTCGATCCCCATCATCATGGGCTGGCTCGGGCCATAGATGTCGGCATCGAGCAAGCCCACCGACGCGCCCTCGGCGGCCAGGGCCAGAGCCAGGTTGGCGGCGGTGGTGCTCTTGCCCACGCCGCCCTTGCCCGAGGCCACGGCCACGATGTTCTTCACGCGGGGCAGCAGCTGCACGCCGCGCTGCACCGCGTGGGCGGTGACGCGGGTGGCGATGTTCACGGTCACCTCGCTCACGCCCGGCACGCTGCGCGCGGCCGCCGTCAAGGCCTGGCGCAGGGCCGGGTGCTGGCTCTTGGCCGGATAGCCCAGCTCGACGTCAAAAGACACCTTGCCACCCTCGGCCTTGAGGTTCTTCAGGGCCTTGGTGCTCACGTAATCTTGGCCGGTGTGGGGGTCCTTGACCGCGCCCAGGGCGGTCAGGAGCGGTGCGTTGGTGTCGGAAGTCGCCATGCTCGAAGGTGTAGGAATAACCGGCCAGTTTACCCAGCGGAACTAAAATGGCCGGTTCCGAGCGAAAAAACCATGTCCAAGCGCAAGCTCTTCGTCACTACCGCCCTGCCCTACGCCAACGGCAAGTTCCACATCGGCCACATCATGGAGTACATCCAGGCCGACATCTGGGTGCGGTTCCAGCGCATGCAGGGGCATATGGTGCATTTCGTGGGCGCCGACGACGCCCACGGCGCGCCGATCATGATCGCCGCCGAAAAGGCCGGCAAGACGCCGCAGCAGTTCGTGGGCGAGATCGCCGCCGGCCGACAGCAGTATCTGGACGGTTTTCATGTGCGCTTTGACAACTGGCACTCCACCGACAGCCCCGAGAACACCGCGCTGGCCCAGGACATCTACCGCGCGCTCAAGGCCAACGGCCTGATCGCCACCCGCACCATCGAGCAGTTCTATGACCCGGTCAAGGGCATGTTCCTGCCCGATCGCTACATCAAGGGCGAGTGCCCCAGCTGCCACGCCAAAGACCAATACGGCGACAGCTGCGAGGTGTGCAGCGCGGTCTACGCGCCCACCGACCTGATCGAGCCCTACTCCACGCTCACCGGCGCCAAGCCCGAGATCCGCAGCTCCGAGCATTTCTTCTTCCAGCTGTCCAAGCCCCAGGTGGTCGACTTCCTCAAGACCTGGACCCAGGAGCAGGATGTGGCCGGCAGCGGCCGCCCACGACTGCAAGCCGAGATGGCCAAAAAGGCCAGCGAGTGGTTCGACGCCGGCATGGCCGACTGGGACATCTCGCGCGAAGCCCCCTATTTCGGCATCGAGATCCCCGACGCGCCGGGCAAATACTTCTACGTCTGGCTCGACGCGCCCGTGGGTTATCTGGCCAGCCTCAAGAACCACTTCGACAAGGGCCAGGCCAAGACCCACTGGCATGAGGCCTCGCGCACCGACGCCAGCTTCGAGCAGTTCATGGCCGACCCGGCGGTCGAACAGGTGCACTTCATCGGCAAGGACATCGTGTACTTCCACACCTTGTTTTGGCCCGCCATGCTGCAGTTCTCGGGCCGCAAGACGCCCACGCAGGTCAATGTGCACGGCTTCATCACCGTCAGCGGCGAGAAGATGTCCAAGAGCCGCGGAACTGGCATCGACCCGCTCAAGTACCTGTCCCTAGGCATGAACCCCGAGTGGCTGCGTTACTACATCGCCGCCAAGCTCAATGGGCGCGTCGAGGACGTCGACTTCAACCCCGACGACTTCGTCGCCCGCGTGAATGCCGACCTGATCGGCAAGTACGTGAACATCGCCAGCCGCGCGGTCAAGTTCGTGCCCGGCGGCCAGTTGGTAGCCCACGACGCCGCCAGCCTGAACCCGACGCGCCTGCTCGAATCCGTGGCCCGCCTCTACGAAGCGCGCGAGTACGGCAAGGCCCTGCGCGAGATCATGGCCTACGCCGACGAAGTCAACCTGCGCTTTGACGGCGCCGCCCCCTGGAAGCTGGTCAAAGAGGGCCAGGCCGAACGCGCCGCGGCGATTTGCTCCGAGTGCCTGGAGCACTTCAAGGTGCTCACCGCGTGCCTCAAGCCCGTGTTGCCCGAGCTGGCCCAACAGGCCGAGGCCTTCCTGCAATGCGCACCGCTCACGCTGCAAGGCGCGGCCACGCCGCTGCCCGCGGGTCACCGCGTGGCCGAATACAAGCACCTGATGCAACGCGTCGACCCCAAGCAGCTCGACGCCCTGTTCGAGCCGCCCGCCGATGCCGCGCCTGAAACACCCGCAGCGGCGCCTGCAGCAGCCGACCCCGGCGGCGAGCCCCTCGCACCCACCATCACCATCGACGACTTCACGAAGATCGATCTGCGCATCGCCAAGATCGTGCAGTGCGAGGCGGTCGAAGGCTCCACCAAGCTGCTGCGCCTGACGCTCGATGTGGGTGAGGGGCGCACCCGCAATGTGTTCTCCGGCATCGCCAGCGCCTACCAACCCGCCGACCTCGTGGGCAAGCTCACCGTGATGGTGGCCAACCTCGCACCGCGCAAGATGAAGTTCGGCGTCTCCGAAGGCATGGTGCTGGCCGCCAGCCACGGCGACGAAAAAATCCAGCCTGGGATTTACGTGCTGGAGCCCGGGCCCGGGGCCCAACCCGGCATGCGGGTGCGGTGAGCCGCTTCGCGCCCGCCCGGTTCCGCCCGCGTCTGTTCGACGCGCTACGAGGCTACGGCGCGCAGACACTTCAGAACGACCTCGGCGCGGGCCTGACCGTTGCCATCGTCGCCCTGCCCTTGGCCATGGCCTTTGCCATCGCCTCCGGACTCACCCCCGAAGCCGGCCTGTGGACCGCCATCATCGGCGGGCTGATCGTCTCGCTCCTGGGCGGCTCGAACGTGCAGATCGCCGGGCCTGCGGGGGCCTTCATCGTGATCGTCTACGGGATCCTCGAGCGCCATGGCCTGGCCAACCTCCTGATCGCCACCGCCTGCGCCGGCGTGCTGCTGTTCGCGCTGGGCCTGCTGCGTCTGGGCAATCGCGTGCGCCACGTGCCTGTGAGCATCGTGATCGGCTTCACCAACGGCATCGCGGTGCTGATCGCG
>CANGSD010000168.1 GCA_947455875.1 Comamonadaceae bacterium | reverse complement strand
TGGTGACTGAGTTCAAGGACGCAGCGGCTTTTCAGACTGCGGCGCGCCGGGCGGCTCGCGACTTGGGCTACACCCGCATGTGGAGCATTCACCCAGACCAGATCCGCGGCGTACTCGAGGCCTTCGCCCCCGACGAACGCGACATCGCGGTGGCCAGCGACATCCTGCTGGCGGCGGCGCGCGCCCACTGGGCGCCAATCAGCCACGGTGGCAAACTGGAGGACCGGGCCAGCTACCGGTTTCACTGGCAGGTGCTGGAACGCGCCCACCAGACAGGCCGGCCCCTGCCGGCCGATGTGCGTGCATGGTTCAAGGAGACAGCTGTATGAAGTTTCTCGCCGCCGCCGTCCTGGCTGTCTGCCTGCCCGCGATCGCGTGGGCCCAGTCCCCTGCGCCTGCCAAGCCCGCGCCCACCAAGCCCGCACCGGCCCGCAATGCCGGTCTGGCGCCTGGTGCGCAAAAGGCGGTGGAGGAGCGCAAGCCCATCGAGGACGAGCCGATGCACGAGCTCTCGGCTGCCGAACTCGAGATCGCGCGTGCCGTGCATGTGGGCACGATGCGCTGTGAGCTGGGTGCCAGCGTCACCGTCACGCCCGGGCGGCGTGAGGGCTTTTTCATCGTCGCCACCAAGAACCACCGATTCCGGATGCACCCGGCCGAAAGCCGCACCGGCGCGATCCGCCTGGAAGACCCCAAGCGCGGCGCCATGTGGCTGCAACTGGGGAACAAGTCCATGCTCATGAGCCAGAAGCTGGGGCAGCGCTTGGCCGATGAATGCCAGAGCCCGCAGCAGGTCGAGGTGGCCGAGGCCCTGAAGACCAATCCGCCACCCAGCATCCTGGATGCGCCCGCACCCAAATAACGACCCCCTTATTTCAAGTTCTTGTACGGAGAAAAAACCATGTTGACCGCCTACCGTGACCATGTCGCCGAACGCGCCAAGCTCGGCATCCCGCCCCTGCCCCTGTCGGCGCAGCAAACCGGCGAGCTGATCGAGCTGCTGAAGAACCCGCCCAAGGGCGAGGAAAAGACCCTGGTGGATCTGATCACCCACCGCGTGCCTGCGGGCGTGGACGATGCGGCCAAGGTCAAGGCCAGCTACCTGGCCGCCGTGGCCCATGGGACCGAGAAGTGCGCCCTGATCTCCCGCGCCCAGGCCACCGAGTTGCTCGGGACCATGCTGGGCGGCTACAACATCAGCCCGCTGATCGACCTGCTCGATGACAAGGAAGTGGGGGCCGTGGCCGCCAACGGCCTGAAGAAGACCCTGTTGATGTTCGACCAGTTCCATGACGTCAAGGACAAAGCCGACAAGGGCAATGCCCACGCCAAGGCCGTGATGCAGTCCTGGGCCGATGCCGAGTGGTTCACCGGCCGCCCCGAAGTGCCCCAGAGCATCACCGTGACGATCTTCAAGGTGGCGGGCGAGATCAACACCGACGACCTGTCGCCGGCCCCGGACGCCTGGAGCCGCCCCGACATTCCCCTGCACGCCCTGGCGATGCACAAGAACGCACGCCCCGGCATCACGCCCGAGGAAGATGGCAAGCGCGGTCCGGTGAAGTTCATCGAGGATCTGCGTGCCAAGGGCCACCTGGTGGCCTATGTGGGTGACGTGGTGGGCACGGGCTCATCGCGCAAGTCGGCCACCAACAGCGTGCTGTGGTTCACCGGCGAAGACATCCCCTACGTACCGAACAAGCGTTTCGGTGGCGTGTGCCTGGGCGGCAAGATCGCGCCGATTTTCTACAACACCATGGAAGACGCCGGCGCCTTGCCCATTGAGTTGGACGTGAGCAAGATGGAGATGGGCGATACCGTCGAACTGCGCCCCTACGAAGGCAAGGCCTTGAAGAACGGCCAGGTGATCGCCGAGTTCAAGGTCAAGTCCGAGGTGTTGTTTGATGAAGTGCGTGCCGGTGGCCGCATTCCGCTGATCGTCGGTCGTGGCCTGACCGCCAAGGCGCGCGAGGCCCTGGGCCTTCCGGCGTCGACCCTGTTCCGTCTGCCCCAGGCGCCCAAGGACAGCGGCAAAGGTTACTCGCTGGCCCAGAAGATGGTCGGGCGCGCCTGCGGCCTGCCCGAAGGCAAGGGCATCCGCCCCGGCACGTACTGCGAGCCGCGTATGACGTCGGTGGGATCGCAAGACACCACCGGCCCCATGACCCGCGACGAGCTCAAAGACCTAGCTTGCCTGGGCTTCTCGGCCGATCTGGTGATGCAGTCCTTCTGCCACACCGCCGCTTATCCCAAGCCGGTGGACGTGAAGATGCACCACGAGCTGCCCGATTTCATCTCCACCCGCGGTGGCATCTCGCTGCGCCCGGGCGATGGCGTGATTCACTCCTGGCTCAATCGCTTGCTGCTGCCCGATACCGTGGGCACGGGCGGTGATTCGCACACGCGTTTCCCGATCGGCATTTCCTTCCCGGCCGGCTCGGGCCTGGTGGCGTTTGCGGCGGCTACCGGCGTGATGCCGCTGGACATGCCCGAGAGCGTGCTGGTGCGCTTCAAGGGCAAGATGCAGCCCGGCGTCACCCTTCGCGATCTGGTCAACGCGATCCCGCTGTACGCGATCAAGCAGGGTCTGCTGACCGTGGAAAAGAAAGGCAAGAAGAACATCTTCTCGGGCCGCATCCTCGAGATCGAGGGCCTGCCGGATCTGAAGGTGGAACAGGCCTTCGAGTTGTCCGACGCCTCGGCCGAACGCTCGGCCGCCGGTTGCACGGTGCACCTCAATAAAGAGCCGATCATCGAATACATCAACAGCAACATCACGCTGATGAAGTGGATGATCGCCAACGGCTATGCCGACGCGCGCACCCTGCAGCGACGCATCGTCGCCCAGGAAGCCTGGCTGAAGAACCCGCAGCTGCTCAAAGGCGATGCGGATGCCGACTATGCCGCGGTCATCGAGATCGACCTGGCCGACGTGCACGAGCCCATCGTGGCCTGCCCGAACGATCCGGACGATGTGAAGACGCTGTCCGATGTGGCGGGCGCCAAGATCGACGAGGTGTTCATTGGTTCGTGCATGACCAACATCGGTCACTTCCGCGCAGCGTCCAAGCTGCTCGAGGGCAAGCGCGACATCCCGGTGAAGCTGTGGGTGGCGCCGCCGACCAAGATGGACCAGAAGCAGCTGACCGAGGAAGGCCATTACGGCGTGCTCGGAACGGCCGGTGCGCGCATGGAGATGCCCGGTTGCTCGCTGTGCATGGGGAACCAGGCGCAGGTGCGCGAAGGCGCCACCGTGATGTCCACCAGCACCCGCAACTTCCCGAACCGTCTGGGCAAGAACACCAACGTGTACCTGGGGAGCGCGGAACTGGCGGCGATCTGCTCGCGTCTGGGGCGCATCCCCACGCGCGAGGAGTACATGGCCGATATGGGCGTGCTCAACGCCCACAGCGACACGATCTATCAGTACATGAACTTCGACAAGATCGCGGACTTCAAGAGCGTGGCGGACAAGGTCACGGCCTGAGCGTCTTGGACGGCACTGCCTTGGCTCGCCATGTCGAACGCGTCTGCCGACACCCCCTGGGAGGTTCTGGGTTCCACGCGTGACCGCGTGGGCGAGAGCCCGCTGTGGTCGGTGCGCGAGCAGGCGCTTTACTGGGTGGACATCGAAGGCCGCGCCATTCGCCGCCTCGACTGGGCCACGCGGGCCGTCACCTCCTGGCAGACGCCCGAGCGCGTGGGCTGCATCGCGCTGCGCGCGGGCGGTGGCTTCGTCGGGGGCATGGAGTCAGGCGTGTTCGCCATTGACCTGCCGCCCGGAGGCGGCGCAGCCCACACGCGGCTGCTGCAGGCGGTGCAGCACCCGCGCGCCGGCATGCGCTTTAACGACGGCCGCCTGGACCGCCAGGGGCGTCTGTGGGCCAGCACCATGGTGATGGACGGCTCGCTGGCCGCCGCCGATGGCGCGCTGTTTCGCTTTGATGAACAGGGTCTGTCGGCGCCCTTGGTTACCGGTCTGGTGACGGGCAACGGCCTGGCTTTCAGCCCCGACGGGCGTCGCATGTACCTGGCGGACACGCACCCCACGGTGCAACGTATCTGGCAATTCGACCTGGGCGACGACGGCGTGCCGCGCAACCGCCGCGACTTCGTGGACATGCGGCCGCTGCCTGGACGCCCCGATGGCGCGGCGATCGACACCGAAGGCGGCTACTGGATCTGTGGCAACGACGCCGGACGGGTGCACCGCTTCATGCCCGATGGGCGACTGGATCGCTCGATCGCCGTGCCCTTTAGCAAGCCGGCCATGTGCAGCTTTGGTGGCCCGGACCTGTCCTGGCTGTTCGTCACCTCGATCCTGCCGGCCAAGC
>CANGSD010000167.1 GCA_947455875.1 Comamonadaceae bacterium | reverse complement strand
GACCGCGTGGATGCGACCACGCCACAGATCGACCGACACGTCATTGACCGCGGCCAGTCCGCCAAAGCGCTTGGTCAGGTGGCTGGCGGAGAACACCACGTCGTTCATGCGTCTGGCTCCTTGCGACGCAGCAGGCGCGCGGCCAGACCCAGCAAGCCACGCGGGGCCAGGATGATGACCGCCACGATGAACAGCCCCATCCACAGTTGCCAGTGCTTGCCGGTGTTGAAGCCGCCGATTGCGGGCAGGTCCTTGAAGGCATGCAGCAGATACTCGAAGGCAAAGGCGCCGACGATGGCGCCAGCGAAGTTGCCGATGCCGCCCAGGATCACCATCATGATCGCGTGCGCGCTCAGGTGAAAGCCCATGAGTTCAGGGTTGACGAAGCCGGTTTGCATCGCACCCAGGAAACCAGCCAGGCCCGCCAGCGCGCCGCCCAGGGTGAAGGCCGCGAGCTTGTAGCCGAAGGTGCCGTAGCCCATGGCGCGCATGCGGTGCTCGTTCACACGAATGCCCGCGAGCACGCGCCCAAACGGGCTCCACAAGAGGCGCCGCAGGAACAGGTACACCACGACCAGGAAGAACAGCGTGAAGTAGTAGAAGACGCGCTTGTTCTCCAGATCGAACAGGCCAGCCTCGGGGCGGAAGTTGATGTACAGACCGTCGGAGCCACCCAGGGGCTTGTTGTCGAAGAAGACGTAGAACACCATCTGCGCGAAGGCCATGGTGACCATGATGAAGTAGATGCCGTGCGTGCGCACCACGAAAAAGCCGATCACCAGTGCGGCCAGCGCCGAGATGCCGACCGCCAGCGGCAGCGTCCACCACAGACTGACCGGGCCGGTCTCGGGGGTGAGGAAGGCCAGTGCATAACCGGCCAGTCCGAAATAGGCGGCATGACCGAGCGAGACCATGCCGGTGACCCCCAGCAGCAGGTCCAGGCTCATTGCGAAGATGGCCAAGATCATCATGCGCGCCACCATCTGCGCGTAGAACTCGGTGCCGAAGAAGGGGAAGGCGATCAGGGCCACCAGACCCAGGGCCAGGGTGACCTGCAGGCTGGTGGGCAAGACTTCGAGGTGGGCTTGGGCGGCGCTCATTGCTTGAACAGGCCTTCTGGTTTCCACAGCAGCACCGCCGCCATGAGCATGTAGACCAACATGCCCGCGAGCGTGGGCACCAGCACTTTGCCGAAGGTGTCGACCAGGCCCACCAGCAGCGCGGCGATGAGCGCGCCACGCACCGAGCCGATGCCGCCGATCACCACCACCACGAAGCACATGATCAGGACCTGCGAGCCCATATTGGGATAGACGCTGGAGACCGGCGCGGCGATCATGCCGGCCACTGTGGCCAGGCCCACACCCAGCGCGAAGACGATGGCATGGATGCGGCGGATGTTGATGCCCAGGGCCTCGGCCATGTCGCGGTTGAAGGCGCCAGCGCGGATCTTCATGCCCAGACGCGTGCGCGAGATCAGGAAATACAGACCCAGCGCTAACACGATGCAGACGCCGGACATGAAGAGGCGATAAACGGGGTAGGACAGGTTGTCGGTCAGCGGGATGGAGGCCGCGAGTTGCGCGGGGACTTCCACGCCGTGCACGTCATCGCCCCACAGCAGCGAGCGCGATTCTTCGAAGATATAGATCAGACCGAACGTGAGCAGCACGTGGTCGAGGTGGTCGCGGTGATAGAAAAATCGGAACAGAAGTTTTTCAAGCAAGAGCCCGAGCACGATGGCCAGCACCGAGCCCACGAGGATGGCCAGGGCCAGGCTGCCCAGTTGGCGCGAGAGCCACCAGGCCAGGTAGGCGCCCACCATGTAGAAGCTGCCGTGGGCGAGGTTGACCACGCCCATGATGCCGAAGATCAGCGTGAGGCCAGCGGCCAGCATGAACAGCAGCAGCCCGTACTGCACGCTGTTCAGAAGTTGGATCAGAAAATTCTCGAGGCTCATGTCGGCTGCGAAAACGAAAGCGGCGGAGGGACTCCGCCGCCTTGTTCGCGGTGCGAGAGGGTCAGGCCATGCGGCAACCGGCGCCGGAGTCGGCCAAGGCCTTGGCGGCGATGCCCAGGACCTTGTTCTCGCGGTTCTCGACGCGGCGCAGATAGATGTCTTGCACCGGGTTGTGCGACTTGCTCATGGTCCACTTGCCACGCGGGCTGTCGATGGACTGCGATTCGAGCGCGGCGTACAGCGCCTGCTTGTTGGACAGATCGCCCTTGACGGCTGCCATGCCCTGCGCGAGCAGCAAGCCGGTGTCGTAGCCCTGCACGGCGTAGACATCGGGCTGCAGGCGAAAGCCCTTGGCGTAGTTCAGACGGAACTGCTTGTTGCGGGCGGTCTCCAGCGAGTCGCTGTAATGCAAGGTGGTCATCACACCATCGGCCGCAGGCCCCGCGGCATCGAGCACGCCCTCGGTGAGGAAGCCCGAACCCCACAGCGGGATGCGATCTTTCAGACCCGCCGCAGCGTAGTCGCGAATGAACTTGGCGGCGCCGCCACCGGCGAAGAAGCAGGCCACCGCATCGGGCTTGAGCGAAGCGATCTCGGTCAGAAGGGCCTGGAACTCCACGTTGGGGAAGGGCAGGCTCAGCTCCTTGATGATGGTGCCGCCGGCCTTGGTGTAGCTTTCCTTGAAGCCCTCGAAGGCCTCATCGCCCGCGGCGTACTTCCAGGTGATCCAGACGGCGCGCTTGAGGCCCTTGTCCATCATGGGCTTGCCCAGCGCCATCGTGGGCTGGCTGTTGGAAAACGAGGTGCGAAACACGTTGGGCGCGCACATGGCGCGGGTGGCGGCATGCACACCGGCGTTGGGGATCAGGTTCAACACGCCGGCCTCGCGCACGACGCGGTGGATGCCCATTTGCACGCCCGAGTGCACGGTGCCAATCAGCACATCGACCTTGTCACGCTGGACCAGGCGCTGGGCGTTTTCCACGCCCTTGGAGGGCTCGGACTCGTCGTCGACCTTGAACCACTCGATGTCACGGCCACCGAGCTTCCCGCCTTTTTCATCCAGGGCCATGCGAAACGCGTTCTCGATGGTCTGGCCGATCTGGCCGAAGGTGCCGGTGTAGGGCAGCATCAGGCCCACACGCAGTTTGTTGCTCTGGGCCCGCGCGATGGAGGGCAGCAGCAAGCTGGTGGAAGCAGCGCCGACAAGGGCGGCACCGCGGGTGAGGACGAGGCGGCGTGAGGTCATGGGGTTTTCTCTCCGTTTGAAATTGTTGATGGAAGGGACCGCTCAGGCGCGGGGGTCTTGTGCGTAGAGGTCGTGGCGATGCGGCAGCACTTCGCCGAGGTTCCACAGCGCCCAATGCAGTTCCATGTCGGCGCTGCGCAAGATCGCTTCGATCTGCGGCTCCAGGGGCTGTGCGATCAAGGGCGCAATCAGGGCGCGGGCCTCGCGGATGCGGCGGGTTTGTTCGTCGATGTCCATGGTGGGTTCCCTCAGCGGTCCAGTGCGCGGCGCAGTTCCTTGGGCCGCTGGTCGATGATGCGCTTGGTCTTGAGCTCGAAGCGGGGCAGGGTGTTGGGTGCCACCGGCGTGCAGTTCAGGCGCACATGCAAGGCCTTGTGGATGCGGTCGCTGGCGTCCTTGGCCAGAGCCTCCCAGTGCGCCGGGTCGAGCGTGGGCTCGGGCTCGAAACGCACCGTCATGCTGTCGTTGCCATTCTCGTGGGTCAGCACCAGTTCGTAGTGCATGGTCACGCCTTGCACCTGATTGAGGATGTTCTCGACGGCGGTCTGGTAGACGTTGGTGCCGCGCACGGTGACCATGAAGTCGGTGCGTCCGAGCACCGCGCCATCGAACTTCACCCAGGTGCGGCCGCAGCCGCAGCCGCTCTCCCGACGGCGCACCAGGTCGTGGGTGCGGTAGTTCAAAAGCGGCTGCGCCGTGTTGGCATAGCTGGTGACGACGTTCTCGCCGATCTCGCCTTCGGCGGCCTCGCCACCTGTGACCGGGTCCATCGACCAGGTGTAGCAGTTCATCTCGTTCACATGCACACCGTCACCCAAAGGGCAGCCGGGCGCCATGGCGTCGACTTCGGCAATGCCCAGGAGCTCGCCCGCCTTGGCGCCCCAGGCGGTCTCGATCTGTTCGCGCATGCCAGGCAGCGCGGTCGGGCCGGGCTCGCCGGCGTGATACGTGTAGCGGATGGAGCTTTGCGACAGGTCGACGCCCATCTCCTTGGCCACTTGCGCCATGCGCAGGGCGAAGGTGGGGGTGGAGATCAGCACCGTGGGCTTCATGCGCTGGATCGCTTGTATGTGCCCCTTGGTGTCCAGGCCGCCGCCGGAGATGATGCGGCAGCCCAGACGCCGCGCGCCCCAGTAGGCGCTCCAGAAACCGGCGAAGTTGCCCCAG
>CANGSD010000166.1 GCA_947455875.1 Comamonadaceae bacterium | reverse complement strand
CGGTCTGCACCGGCTGGTCCACCGATTTACGTGCGATCACGCCGGGAGCGACCTTCTCGATCACGTCCGTCATCTTGGCGTTGATCGGGCCCTTGCCGTCGATCGGCTGGCCCAGCGCGTTGACCACGCGGCCAATCAGCTCGGGGCCGACGGGCACTTCCAGAATGCGGCCCGTGCACTTGACGGTGTCGCCTTCGGAGATGTGCTCGTACTCGCCCAAAATCACGGCGCCGACGGAGTCGCGCTCGAGGTTCAGGGCCAGGCCGAAGGTCGGCTCGCCTTTGGCGTTGGCCGGGAACTCCAGCATCTCGCCGGCCATCACATCGGACAGGCCGTGGATGCGGGTGATGCCGTCGGCCACGGAGACCACGGTACCTTGGTTACGAACGTCGGCCGTGCCGGCCAGGCCTTCGATACGGCTCTTGATCAGTTCAGAAATCTCTGCGGGATTGAGTTGCATGACTCTTTCCTTTTCCTTGTGTTTGCTGCGCGGCGCGAGGCCGAAATTAGGCTGTGAGCGCGACCTTCATCTGCTCGAGGCGGGCCTTGACGGAGGTGTCGAGCACCTCGTCGCCGACCACCACACGAATACCACCTATGAGGGAGGCGTCTTCACGCACGGCGACAGACAGCTTGCGGCCGAAGCGCTTTTCGAGCGCTGCGGACACCTTGCTCAGGTCGTCGGCGGAAATTGGGAAGGCGCTGTGGACCACGGCGTCGCTGGTGCCGGACTGCGCGTTCTTGAGCGCGCGGAACTGCGAGGCGATCTCGGGCAGGGCGGCCAGACGGCCGTTCTCGACCACGGCGCGCAGGAAGTTCTGGCCTGCGGCCGGCAACTTCACGCCCGCGACCTGGGTGACCAGATCGAGGACCTGCGCGTCAGAGACCTTGGGGTTGGCGGCGAACTGCAGCAACTGCGCGTCCGCACCGACAGCACCCAGGGCGTCGAGCCATTGAGACGTGCCGCTCAGGTCTGCCCGGCTGGCCTGAAACAGGGCTTCAGCGTAGGGGCGGGCGATGGTGGCGAGTTCGGCCATGTGTCGCGACCTTTTACAGCTCGGCCTGCAGACGGCGCAGGAGGTCGGCGTGGACGCCGGCGTTCACTTCCTTGCGCAGGATCTGCTCAGCGCCTTTGACGGCCAGCACGGCGACTTGCTCGCGCAGCGTCTCGCGGGCCTTGACGGTCTGCTGCTCGGCTTCAGCGCGTGCAGCGGCGACGATCTTGGCAGCTTCTTCGCTGGCGCGACCCTTGGCCTCTTCGATGATGGCCTGTGCGCGGCGCTCGGCATCGGCCAGGCGCGCGGCGGTCTCGGTGCGCGACTTGGCCAGCTCGGCTTCGACGCGCTGGTTGGCAGCGCTCAGCTCGGACTTGGCCTTGTCGGCGGCAGCCAGACCCTCGGCGATCTTCTTCGCACGCTCGTCGAGCGCAGCGGTGATCGGAGGCCACACGAATTTCATCGTGAACCCGACCAGGATCAGGAACACGATCATCTGAACGATGAGGGTACCGGTGATACTCATGTGATTTCCCCGCCCTCGCTGCGGCCATGCCGCCACCCTCTACAGAGGGCTGCACCCGCGCTCCGGCAAAGCCGGTTTCGCGGTGCCACGCGAAGGCTCAAACGGTTCATGAACAGGCTTACTTCGGCAGGTTGGCGATCTGAGCCAGGAAGGGGTTGGCGGTGGCGAACCACAGCGCAATACCGGTACCGATAATGAACGCGGCGTCGATCAGGCCAGCCAGCAGGAACATCTTGGTCTGCAGCTCGTTCATCAGTTCGGGCTGGCGGGCGGCAGCTTCCAGGTACTTGCTGCCCATGATGCCGATACCGATACAGGCACCGACGGCGCCCAGACCGATGATCAGGCCGGCGGCCAGTGCGACAAAGCTGATAACTTCCATGATTGCTCCTAAGGGACTTGGTTAGAAAAAAAACGAGAGGGAAACTGAAAAAGGGGCGCAGGTCAGTGCGCGTCGTGGGCCTGGCCGACGTAGACAAGCGTCAACATCATGAACACGAAGGCCTGCAACGTGATGATCAGGATGTGGAAGATCGCCCAGGCCGAGCCCGCGATGATGTGACCGATCGCCAGACCGATGCCGGTGGCCGACAGCGAGAAGGCGCCGCCCATGAGGGCGATCAGCATGAAGATCAGTTCGCCGGCGTACATGTTGCCGAACAGTCGCATGCCATGCGAGACGGTCTTGGCGACGAACTCGATGATCTGCATCAGGAAGTTGAACGGCCACAAAACAGGGTGGCTGCCAAACGGCGCGGTGAACAGCTCGTGCACCCAGCCGCCCAGACCCTTGATCTTGACGTTGTAGTAGAGGCAGACCAGCAGCACCGACAGCGACAGACCCATGGTCACCGACAGGTCGGCGGTGGGCACGACGCGCATATAGGCGTGGTGCGGATCATGGCCGGCGGCGGCGTAAATGCTCTCGAAGATGACCGGGATCAGATCCACCGGCAGCAGGTCCATCGCATTGAGCAGAAAGATCCACACGAACACGGTGAGGGCCAGGGGCGCGACCAGCTTGCGGCTCTCGGCGCTGTGCACGATGCCCTTGGCTTGCGAGTCGACCATGTCGACCAGCACTTCGACCGCCGCCTGGAAACGACCCGGAACGCCCGACGTCGCCTTGCGCGCGGCCAGCCACAGCAGCCAGCACCCCAGCACGCCCAGGACGATCGACCAGAAGATGGAGTCGAGGTTGAAGACCGAGAAATCCAGCACGCCCTTGGGCTTCTGGTTTTGCAGATGGGTCAGGTGGTGAACGATGTATTCACCGGCGGTGGGTCCGTGTTCAGCAGCCATCTTCTGTTACTTGACTCTCAGTTGGCCGACTCCAGGGGAGCCGGTCTTTTAAACCTTGGGGCGCGGCGCCGGCTTGAAAGCCAACGCCACCCAGTACACCTTCATCGTCACCACCAGGCCGATCAGCAAGGCCGGCCAACTCAAGGCAGACACCCACTTGGGCGCCATCGCCAACAAGGCGATCGACACGATGATCTTGACCATCTCCCACGCCATGAAGCCGACGGCTGCTGTTCCTGCATGTAGCGAGGAAAAACGCCCCGTGAGCCCCCTGGCAAAAATGATCGCCGGAACCACCACCGCCAGCGCGCCGTAAGCGGCGGACCAAGCGATGTTTCGCTGACCCGTCAGGGCCCAGGCCGCCAGGGCCACGACGACTCCCACCACCACCTGCCACGCCACGACACGCCAAGGGGAAACCGAGGGGTGTCGCTCGCGTAGCGCCTGCGCCTCTTGGGCGCTCAGCGGCTTGAAAGGAAGCTCGTCTTGCGTCGTCTCGGGCAAAGGGGCTTGTGTTGTCATTCGAAACGGCCCCCGCCGAAACGCCAGCGAATTCAGACCTGCGATTTCAGCAAACCCATCGATTATATGAGTGGAAACCCGCCCTCCGCCACCTTCCTGGTCGAGTTGCATGGGTTTTCAGGGTTGCCCTCCAGCTTGTAATTCAAAGGAGTTACTCGGGGCGATGATGCCCCGCACAGGCTCGTCGCTGCGGCGCGCAGTCCACAATTGCAACTCCCCCATGAACACGCCCACCCCGCCCCCCACCGCCCGCGCCGACTCGCTGATCGAGTACCCCTGCCGCTTCCCGATCAAGGTCATGGGCGCCAAGGTCGATGGCCTCGTCGAAGCGGTGACCGCGATCGCTCTGGCCTTCGACCCCGGCTTCGACAAGGCGGACATCGCGCTGCGAGACAGCCGCGGCGGCAACTACCTGGGCATCACGATCACCATCAACGCCACCAGCCGCGAGCAACTCGACGAGCTGTATCGCACGCTCTCGACGCACCCGATGGTGCGGGTCGTTCTTTGACCATGCACACGCGGCTGCAGGGGCCGGTGGACTACCTGGCCACCTACCAGGCCATGCAGGACTTCACCGCCGCGCGCGTGGCGGACACGCCCGATGAACTCTGGCTATGCGAGCACCCCCCGGTGTACACCCAAGGCCTAGCGGGCCAGGCCGGCCATGTGCTGGCGCCGGGCGATATCCCGGTGGTGGCCACCAACCGCGGCGGACAGGTGACCTATCACGGCCCCGGCCAGGTGGTGGCCTACCCGCTGATCGACCTGCGGCGTGCGGGCTACTTCGTCAAGGAATACGTCTACCGGCTCGAGGAAGCCGTGATCCGCACCCTGGCGCACTACGGCGTGACCGGCCTGCGCGTGCGCAGTGCGCCGGGCATCTACGTGTGGCGTGACGATCCACACGCACACCACCGGCCTGCGCCCGTCGCACCCGGCGAAGATCCCTTTCGCGGCCTCGCCAAGATTGCGGCGCTGGGCATCAAGGTCAGCCGCCATTGCACCTACCACGGCGTCGCCCTGAACGTGG
>CANGSD010000165.1 GCA_947455875.1 Comamonadaceae bacterium | reverse complement strand
TTGACGCCCACAGCTTGCAACATGTTGGCCACCACCTTGGCCGTGATGGGCACCCGTGTGGAGCGGGGGCGACGGTCTTGGCGGGCATATCCAAAGTAAGGAATGATGGCGCTGATGCGACCTGCTGAGGCGCGCTTGAGAGCGTCGACCATGATCAGCAGTTCCATGAGGTTTTCGTTCGTGGGGGCGCAGGTGGACTGCACCACGAACACGTCGCGGGCGCGCACGTTGGTGTTGATCTCGACGGTGACTTCACCGTCGGAGAAACGACCCACGGTGGCCGCGCCCAGGGCGATACCCAAATGCCCAGCGATCTCCGCGGCAAGCGCCGGATTGGCGTTGCCGGTGAAGACCATGAAATCGGAGTGCGGAGCAGCCTGCATCAGCGTTGCCAGCGAACTGGGTTTTTGGGTTCTTCTGACATTTGGCAGGGGAGGAAGGACTCGAACCCTCGCATGCCGGAATCAAAATCCGGTGCCTTAACCAACTTGGCGACTCCCCTACACGGGTGAACGGCCCGAAAGCCACCCACCGATCAACCGTCGCTGTCCGCCCAACCCGCCAGGGGATGAACGTCCAGATTGCTGCACACCTGCAGTGTCCAGCCCTGTGGAGGGCTGCCAGCCAAGGGCTCTGAAGAGGGCCACTGTGCGAACACTGCGCTGCCCGAGCCGGTCATCCGGGGCGACAACCCCTGCGATTCCAGCCAGGCCAGAGCCTGAGTGACGCCGGGGCATAGCCTCTGGGCAACCGGCTGCAAGTCGTTACAACCGAAGTCGTAGGGACGTGCAGCAAAGCCCGAGATTGTAGCAGGTCGCGTGTCCCGGCGTAGCTGGGGGTCGGAAAAGATCCGGGCGGTTTCCAGCCCCTGGTCCGGCTTGACCACCACGAAGCGGGCCGGGGGCAGTTCGATGGGCGTGATCTGCTCGCCCACGCCCTCCACCCAGGCGTTGCGTCCGCGCAGGAAAAACGGCACATCGGCCCCCAGTTGCAGGCCGATGGCCTCCAGGGCGGGGCGGCCGAGGCCCAGGCCCCACAGGCGGTTCAGGGCCAGCAGGCAGGAGGCGGCATCGGACGACCCGCCGCCCAGACCGGCCTGGGCCGGCAGGCGTTTGGTCAGGCGGATGTGGGCGCCGTGGGGGGTGCCAGTGGCCTGTTGCAGGGCCCGGGCGGCGCGCAGGCACAGATCGTCCTCGGGCAGGGTGGCGCCGTGGTCTTCGCGGCTCAGGCGCCCGGCGGGGCGCAGCTCGAAATCCAGGGTGTCCTGCCAGTCAATCAGCATGAAGACCGACTGCAGCAGGTGGTAGCCGTCGGGGCGCCTCCCGGTGACGTGCAGGAACAGATTGAGCTTGGCTGGCGCCGGCACATCGTGCAGGGATTTCAGTGCGGTGCTCATGACCGCCGCCGGGCCGCCCCAAGGCGGGAGGGCCCCCTCGGGGGGCAGGAAGCTACACGGAGTGAGCGGACGTGGGGGCGAATCATGGTGTGTGCAGCACGATGCGTAGATCTGCGGCCGGGGCGGTCAGGCGGCGCGCGCGCAGGCGGCCTTCGGCACGCCCGGACAGGTCGGCCTGCCAGCCGTCGGCCACGCTGGGGATGCCCGCCAGCCAGTCAAACAGGGCGGCTACGGGCAGGGGGGTGCCAGTGGCTTGCACCAGCAGGTCGTTCAGCGAGGGCGCCTGGCGCTCGGGCTGGCCCGGTGCGCGCAGACGGGCCCGATCGGGCGCCCACTGCAACCAGGCGGCGGTGCCGCCCAGGGGCGTGAACAACTCCAACTCGCCCGCGCGGGCCGAGCCGCGCAGGTCGAAGCTGGCGGTGAAGCTGCCCTCGGGCCGCCCCTCGATCTGCAAGGCCAGACGGCCGCTCCAGCGGGGGCCGGTCAGTTCAGGGCTCGTGGGTGCGACGGCGCAACCGGCCAGGACCAGCAGGAGACCGGACGCCGCGGCGGTGGCGGCCCGCAGCGAGGTTCGACGCTTCACAGCTTGACGCGCAGGCGCTTGAGGGTCTCCTGCAGGGTCTCGTTCTCGCGATTGAGCAGCAGGCCCTCTTTCCAGATGGCGCGAGCCCGATCGCGCTGCCCCATGCTCCAAAGCACCTCGCCTAGGTGGGCGGCGATCTCTGCGTCGGGGCGACCGCGGTAGGCCTGTTCGAGCAGGCGCACGGCCTCGGCCTTGTTCCCCATGCGGAACTCGACCCAGCCCAGGCTGTCGGTGATGAAGGGATCGCCCGGCGCGCTTTCCAGCGCCTTGAGGATCAAGGCCTTGGCCTCGGGCAGGTTCACATTGCGCTCGGCCATCGAGTAGCCCAGCGCGTTGTAGGCGTGGTGAAAGTCGGGCTTGAGTGCGATGGCCCGCCGCAGCAGACGTTCGAGGTCGTCGTAGCGTGCGAGCTTGTCGGCGATGGTGGCCTGCTCGTACATCAACTCGGCGTCGGGAGGCTGGCGCTTGGCCGCCTCCTCGAGCAGGTCGAAGGCCACCTGGTACTTTTTGTGCTCGCGAAGCAGCTGGGTCTCGGCCAGCAGCTTGGTGCGGGCATCCCCCGGCTGGCGTTCGGGCAGAGCGCGAATCAGCGCGCGGGCCTCGTCCATCCGGCCCTGGCGCGCCAGGATGGAGGCGCGTCGGTTTTGGGTGGCCACCAGGTCTTGGGGGTTGCGGATCTTGTCCAACCAGGCATTGGCCTGGTCCAGGTCTCCGCGCTTTTCGGCGATCTGGGCCAGCGTCAGGTGGGCCTGCGCCAGACCCCGGCTGCGTTCGGCCGCCTCGCCGGTGGTTTGCGCCAGGGACAAGTAGCGTTTGAGCGAGGCCTCGGCCTCGGGGAACTGGCTCTCTTGCGATTGCAGCAGGCCTTGCAGCAGCCAGGCCTCGGCCATGTCGGGCCGGCTGGCGGTGAGGGCCATCAACTGCAGGCGCGCATCGGGGTAGCGCTGGATGTCCATCAGCACCCGGGCGTAGGCCATGCGCAGCTCGGGCAGCGGAGAGCCGTCCATGTAGCGACGCACCAGGGCTTCGGCCGCCGGCTGGTTCGCGGCCATCAGGTCCAGGGCCAGCAGCACCGGGCCTTCGGTGGCGGGCTCAGCGGCCTGGGCACGGGTCGCGGCATCCAGGGCGCTTGCGGCATCGCCCGCCGCCAGGCGCATGCGGCCGATGGCGGTCCAGGCGGAAGAGGCCGTCTCGGGCCGCGTCAGGGCCTCGGCCAGGGCCTGTTCGGCCACGTTGGCAGCGAGCCGCTTGTCGCTGGCGCGGGTGTACAGGCGCGGCACCAGGGCGATGGCGGCATTGCGTTCGGCGATGGGGGTCAGCTGGATCTGCGTCCTGAGGGCATCCGCGGATTCAGCGATGCGATTGAGGGCCAGCAGCAGCTGCAGCACGAAACGATTGGCGTCACGGGACGTCGGGTGGGCCTGGCGCCAGGCGCGCGCCGCCTGCAGCGCCGATTCACCCGCGCGCGCCTCGAGGGCAATCTGCACGGCGCGCTGGTACAGGGCCGGGTCATTCGTCTTGCGGGCGGCGTCGAGCATCAGCGAGAAGCCTGCGCCGGGGTCAGTACCGCGCGCGGCGAGCTCGCCCACCAGCAGCTGGTAGAAAAGTTCGGCGCTCAGGGCCGAAGGCTGTGGGGGGGTGGCGGCACGCGCCGCGGAGGCCGGCGCCGAGGCCGCCCGCGCTGGCGTGGGTGCTTGCGCGTGAGCGCCCTGGAGGGCTGCCAGCAGCAGCGACGCGAGGACCGGGGCGCGAGGGAACAACATCATGCGGGCCATCATAATCGCCGCTTCCCGCCCATGCCCGAACTGCCAGAAGTCGAAGTCACCCGCCTGAGTTTTGCCGATCGCATCGCGGGCGCACGCATTGTGTCGGCGCGTGTCGGCAAGCCGCTGCGCTGGCCCCTGGGTTGCGAGCCGGACCAACTGGCCGGGCGCGTGGTCCACGGCGTGCGGCGTCGCGGCAAGTACCTGCTGCTCGATCTCGACGACGGGCTGCTGCTGGTGCATCTGGGCATGTCGGGCAGCGTGTCGTTTGCGCCCACGCATCCGCCTGCGGGCCCGCACGATCACTTCGATCTGAGCACCAGCCGCGGGGTGTTGCGTCTGAACGATCCACGCCGTTTCGGCGCCGTTGTTTTCGCACGCGCCGAGTCCGCGCCGCAAGCCGTGAAGCTGCTCGGGGGGCTGGGCGTCGAGCCCCTGGGCGAGGACTTCGATCCGCAGGCCTTTCACGCCGGCCTGCAAAGGCGCCATGCGCCGATCAAGCAGGTGCTGCTGGCGGGGGACGTGGTGGTCGGGGTGGGCAACATCTATGCGTCGGAGGCTCTTTTTCTGGCGGGCATCCGGCCCACCACGCGGGCCTCGCGCATCAGTCTGGCGCGTGCCACCCGCTTGCATGCGGCTGTGCGCGATGTGCTGGCGCGC
>CANGSD010000164.1 GCA_947455875.1 Comamonadaceae bacterium | reverse complement strand
GCATTGCCCGGGGTCCGCCTGTCGCGCGCGAGGCCTACAAAAAGAGGCTGAAAGCACTCGTTTAAAGCGCGCTCTCGGGGTAAATCCCCGCCAGGAAGCTTGACAGGCCGATACCCCTTTGCTACATTTGACTCGGGCGGCTTGCCGCTCCCCGCTTTTCCTCCCTGAGCGGGCGCCTTAATGTGTGACAGCAAAAAGGCTTCCCACCCCGGCCGTGTTGCCGGGGTTTTTTTTGCCCGATGTGCCGCGGTCACTACACTGTGCGCCATGCTCTGGGTCAAAGCCTTTCACATCGTCTTCGTGGCCAGTTGGTTCGCCGGCCTGTTCTATCTGCCCCGGATCTTCGTCAACCTCGCGATGGTGCCGCCCGGCCCCTCGCCCGAGCGAGACCGCCTCTTGCTGATGGCGCGCAAGCTCCTGCGATTCACCACCTTGCTGGCCGTGCCTGCGCTGGGGCTGGGCCTGTGGCTGTGGCTCGCCTACGGCATCGGTCGCGGCAGCGGCTGGATGCACGCGAAGCTGGCGGTGGTGGTGTTGACCGTGGGCTATCACCATGTGTGCGCCCGCATGCTGCGGCGCTTCGAGGCCGGCCAGGAGCGCCGGGGCCATGTCTGGTTTCGCTGGTTCAACGAAGCGCCCGTGCTGATGATGGTCGCGGCGGTGGTGCTCGTGGTGGTCAAGCCTTTCTGAGCGGCGCGCGATGTCCGAGCGCAAGACCTCGGCCTGGCCCCTCGGACAAGCCTATGTCGCCCTGATCGTTTACGCCAGCCTCTACCCCTTCGAGGGCTGGCGCATCCAGGGCATCGAACCCTGGGCCTTTCTCTGGAGCCCTTGGCCCCGTTACTGGACGGGGTTCGATGTGCTGGCCAATATCGCCGGCTACGCACCCCTGGGCTTTCTGATGGCGCTGGCCTTGTTGCGTCGCGTGCGACGCAGCGGCGAGCGGCCCTATGCCAAGACCACGGCGCTGGCCGGCGCGACGCTGGTGGGCGTGGTGCTCGCTTTTCTGATGGAGGCGATGCAGACCTTTCTGCCCTCGCGTGTGCCCTCCAACGTCGACTTCGGTCTGAATGTGGCCGGGGCCTGGCTCGGCGCCTTGCTGGCGATCGGCCTGGAGCGCGCGGGTGCGATCGCGCGCTGGACGCGCTTTCGTGATCGGTGGTTCGTGCCCGAGTCGCGCGGGGCCTTGGTGCTGCTGGCGCTGTGGCCCTTCGCGCTCTTGTTCCCGGCCGCCGTGCCACTGGGGCTGGGCCAGGTGTTCGAGCGCCTGGAGGCGGCGCTGGCCGAGTGGCTCGAGGGCACGCCCTTTCTGGAGTGGCTGCCCGTGCGCGATCTGGAACTGCAGCCGCTGGGGCCGGGGGCCGAGCTGGTGT
The DNA here is from genome assembly GCA_947455875.1 of Comamonadaceae bacterium. The sequence goes on along the minus strand of CANGSD010000164.1, from coordinate 3,030 downwards.
GCGTGGCGCTGGGCGCGCTTGTGCCGTGTCTGCTGGCGTTCTCGGTGATGCGGTCCATGGGTCGGCGCATCGCGCTGGCCCTGTTTCTGGTGGCCTTGGGCATCGGCGCCACCGCCTTGTCCACCGCCATGACCTGGGGGCCGGCCCATGCCTGGGCCTGGTTGAGTCTGCCGGTGCGCCTGGGCCTGGCGGTCGGTCTGGCGCTGTCCCTGCTGGCGACGCCCCTGACCTGCCGCGCCAGCATCTCGCTGGCGATGCTGGCGGTGGTCGTGCACCTGAGCCTGTTGAACCCTGCACCGGCCAGCGCCTATTTCGCCAACACCCTGCAGGCCTGGGAACAGGGGCGCTTCATCCGCTTTAACGGCCTGGCCCAGTGGCTCGGATGGTTGTGGCCGTATGCGGTGGTGGTCTACGCGCTGCTGCGGGTGTCGCGCGCGCAGCCGCGTGAGGGGGCCCGCATCCAGGGCGCGACCTAGAATCGCGGGATGCCGCAAGACGCCTCCTCCCCCTACTTTCAACGCCATATTTTTTTCTGCCTGAATGAACGCGCCAACGGTGAAGCCTGTTGCGCGCAGCATCAGGCGCAGCAGGGGTTCGACCGGTGCAAGGCGCAGGTCAAGGCGCTGGGCCTGGCGGGCCCCGGCAAGGTGCGCGTGAACAAGTCCGGTTGCCTGGACCGCTGCGCCGCCGGCCCGGTCGCCGTGGTCTATCCCGAGGGCGTCTGGTACACGTATGTCGATGCCAGCGACATCGACGAGATCGTCGAGTCGCATCTGAAAAACGGCCAGGTCGTCGAGCGCCTGCGCACGCCCCCCGAGCTCGGGCGCTGAAGCTGCGTCTCTGGCATGAACGCCCAGACCGAGCGTTTGCAATTCACCGGCGCGGCCGGTGTGATCGAGGCCTTGCGCGATGCGCCCGCGCCGGGCGTGGCGCCGGTCGGCACCGCCGTCATCGCGCACCCGCATCCCCTGTTTGGCGGCACCATGGACAACAAGGTGGTCCAGACCCTGGCGCGCGCCTTCGTGCAAGCCGGCTGGACGGCCGTGCGATTTAACTTTCGCGGCGTGGGCGCCAGCCAGGGCGTGCACGACGAGGGTCGCGGCGAGGCGCAGGACATGCAGGCCTTGATCGCACAGGCGGCCCCGCAGGGCCCGCTGGCCCTGGCCGGTTTTTCCTTCGGCGCTTTTGTGACCGCCCAGGTGGCCGCCACCCTGTGGCCTGCGCGCCCCTTCGAGCGGCTGGTCCTGGTGGGCACCGCCGCGGCGCGCTTTAACGTTGCCACACTGCCTCCCGAGTCGCATGAACGCACCTTCGTCGTGCACGGCGAGGCCGACGACACCGTACCCTTGTCGGCCGTCATGGACTGGGCCCGCCCGCAGACCCTTCCCGTCACCGTCATTCCGGGCGGCGGCCATTTCTTTCACGGACAATTGCCGCTTCTCAAGAGCCTGGTGCTCCGTCATCTATCCGGATTTCCTGGGGGTAGCCCGCGATGAATCGCCTTGCCCGGTCCTTGGCCGCGTCCTTCCTGGCCCTGTCCTGCCTGGCCGCACAGGCCCAGGCCCCTGCGGCCCTCGATGTGGCCGCAGGCCAGGGCTTGCAGCCCCTGGAGATCGCGGCCCGCAGCTACATGCTGGTGGATATCACTGCCAACCAGATGCTGGCGGGCAAAGATGTCGACACCCCGGTCGAGCCCGCGTCGCTGACCAAGCTGATGACGGCCTATCTGGTCTTTGACGCCATCAAGGCCCGCAAGCTGACCCTCACCCAGGCCCTGCCCGTGAGCGATCGGGCCTGGAAGATGCCCGGCTCGCGCATGTTCATTGACCCCAAGATGCAGGTGCCGGTCGAGGACCTGATCAAGGGAATGATCGTGCAATCGGGCAACGATGCCACCGTGGCCCTGGCCGAGGGCGTGGGCGGCAGCGTCGAGCGCTTCGTGCAGTTGATGAACGACCAGGCCCGCGCGCTGGGCATGAAGTCCACCCGCTACGCCAACCCGGAGGGCCTGACCGCACCCGGCCATGTCACCACCGCCCGCGACCTGAGCATCCTGGCCACGCGCCTGATGAACGACTTCCCCCAGTTTGTGGGCTATTACGCGATCAAGAAATACCGCTACCCCGGCACGCCCGCCGCCAACGACACCAATCGCAACCTGCTGCTGCTGCGTGATCCGTCGGTCGACGGCCTCAAGACCGGCCACACCGACGCGGCGGGCTATTGCCTGGTGGCCACCGCCCGGCGCGACCTCCCCCACATCGGCACGCGCCGACTGCTGTCCATCGTGCTGGGCGCCGCCAATGAGAACGCCCGCGCCGGTGAATCCCAGAAGCTCCTGAACTGGGGCTACACCGCCTACGAGGTGGTCAAGCTGTTCGACGCCAACCACGCGGTGGTCACGCCCGAGGTCTGGAAAGGCACCTCGGCGCGCGCCAAGCTGGGCCGCCCCGAGCCGATCCTGGTGGCCGTACCCACCGGCTCGGCCAGCCGCATCAAGACCCAGGTCGCCCGCCCGGAGCCCCTGGTGGCGCCCCTGGCCCGGGGTCAGGCCATCGCCACCCTCAAGATCAGCCTGGGCGACCAGCCCTTGATGGACCAGCCGCTGGTGGTGCTCGAGCCAGTGGCCCAGGCCGGCTTCGTGGGGCGGGCCTGGGACGCGATCCGGCTCTGGATCCGCTGATTCCCGCGCGCCTCGGTTAATTCTTTTGGCCTCCTGACCCACCCCTTCGCGGGCGGGGCTTGGACCGCCCACCACATCGGGATATACTAGAAGGCTTTCCCGCTATTGGGGCGGGAGAGTTTTTTGTCGCTTTTTCAAACGTTTAGGGACGTTTAATGCCAACCATCAATCAACTCGTGCGTCAGGGCCGGGAGGTCGAAAAGACCAAATCCAAGAGCCCCGCGATGCAAAACAGCCCGCAGCGTCGAGGCGTGTGCACCCGCGTGTACACCACGACCCCGAAGAAGCCGAACTCGGCGCTTCGTAAGGTCGCCAAAGTGCGCCTGACCAACGGCTTCGAAGTCATC
>CANGSD010000163.1 GCA_947455875.1 Comamonadaceae bacterium | reverse complement strand
AAGCGTGCAGGGTGGGCGCTACGGTCCACCAGCTCGGCGCCAGCCCAGGCTTCCAATGCCTGGATACGACGCGAGAAGGCGGGCTGCGTCACATGCCGCAACTGCGCGGAACGGCTGAAGCTGCGCGTCTCCGCCAGGCTCACGAAGTCTTCTAGCCACTTGGTTTCCATCGCTAAATTATTGCGTGGCCGGCTCCGCCTGCTCCTGCTGCTGCAGAGCCCACATGCCCGCGTAGCGCCCGCCCATTGCCAGCAGGGCCTGGTGGGTGCCGCGCTCGACGATGCGTCCGGCGTCCATCACCAGAATCTCGTGGGCGTCGACCACGGTGGACAGGCGGTGGGCGATCACCAGCGCCGTCTTGTTCTGGGCGGCAGTCTTGAGTTCGGCCTGGATGGCGCGCTCATTGGCCGAATCCAGGGCCGAGGTGGCCTCGTCGAAGATCAGGACCGGCGGGTCTTTCAAGAGGGTTCGGGCAATCGCTACCCGCTGCTTCTCGCCCCCCGATAGCTTGAGCCCGCGCTCGCCCACCAGGGTCTGGTAGCCCTTGGGCATGGACTCGATGAAGGCATGAATGCGCGCCGCGCGGGCGGCCTGCTCGATGTCGGCGCGGCCCGCACCGGGGCGGCCGTAGGCGATGTTGTATTCGATCGTGTCGTTGAACAAGACCGTGTCCTGCGGCACGATGCCGATCGCCTCGCGCACACTGGCCTGCGTCACCTGCCGGATGTCCTGGCCGGCGATGCGTATGCTGCCGTCTTGGACGTCATAGAAGCGATACAGCAGCCGCGCCAGCGTCGACTTGCCCGAGCCCGAGGGGCCCACCACCGCCACCGTCTTGCCCGCGGGAATCTCGAAGCTCACGTCGTGCAGGATCACTCGCGCCGGCTCGTAGGCAAAGGTCACATGCTCGAAGCGCACCGAGGCCTGGGCCAGGCCTGTCAGCGCCGGCGCACCAGGCGTATCGGCGACCTCGCGCTCCTTGTCCATCAGCGTGAACATCTTGTCCAGGTCGGTCAGGCTCTGCTTGATCTCGCGATACAGCACCCCCAGAAAATTCAGTGGGATATAGAGCTGGATCATGAAGGCGTTGATCATCACCAGATCGCCCAGCGTCATGCGCCCGTCGACCACGCCTTGCGTCGCGCGCCACAGCATGGCCACCAGGGCGATTGCAATGATCAATTGCTGCCCGGTATTGAGCAGCGACAGCGTGGTCTGCGATTTCAACCGCGACTTGCGCAGGCGCTCCAGGCTTTCGTCGTAGCGGCGCGCCTCGAAAGCTTCGTTATTGAAATACTTGACGGTCTCGTAATTGAGCAAGGAATCGACCGCGCGGGTGTGGGCTGCTGAATCAAACTCGTTGGCCTCACGCCGAAACTTCGTGCGCCACTCGGTGATGCTCACGGTGAACACGATGTAGAGGGCCAGCGCCGCAATCGTGATCCAGGCGAACCACGCGTCGAACTTCACCGCCAGGATGGTCAGCACCAAAGCAACCTCGATCAGCGTGGGCACCACGCTATAGAGCGAGTAGGAAATCAGCGATTCGATTCCGCGCACGCCGCGTTCGATGTCGCGCGTCATGCCCCCGGTCTGCCGCTCCAGGTGAAAGCGCAGGCTCAGCGCGTGCAGATGGCGGAAGGTCTCCAGCGCGATGCTGCGCGCGGCCCCTTGGGTGGCCTTGGCGAACACCAGTTCGCGCAATTCGGTCAGGAGCGAGGTCGACAGACGCAGCAGGCCATAGCCCAGAAGCAGGCCGGCCGGCACGGCCAGCAAGATGGCCTGCGGGCCCACACGCGGGGCCATGCTGTCCACCAGTTCCTTGAGCACCAGGGGGACGCTGACGTTGGCCAGCTTGGCGCCCACCATGAAGGCCAGAGCCGCCAGCACGCGCCAACGGTATTGCCACAAATAGGGCGCCAGCCGGCGCAGGGTGATCCAGTCGCTGCGCCGAGGGGGCGGCGCGCCGGGACGCGCGGGCGGGGAAGCGGGGGAGGCAAGGTCGCCAGCGTGGCGCATCGAGACAGATCCAGATTCAGTGAGACAACCAACGATTGTGCGCTCGTCCTGTGGGGCCTAGTCGCAGGCTGTATTCTTCGGATCCAAAGGAGCCCCCGATGACCGATTCCCCCGGCGATTCCAAGAGCCGGCAGCATGCACCGGCCGTGGACCTGCCCACCGACCAGGAACTGGTCTTGAAGGTCATTCCCCTGCCGTCCGACACCAACGCCAACGGGGACATCTTCGGTGGCTGGGTGATGGCCCAGGTCGACTTGGCTGGCGCGGTCCTGCCGGCGCGCATCGCGCAAGGGCGCATGGCCACGGTGGCCGTCAACGAATTCATCTTCAAGCAGCCGGTGCGCGTGGGCGACATCCTGTCCTTCTTCGGCACCATCACCCGTGTCGGACGCACCTCGATCACCGTGAAGATCGAGGTCTTCGCCGAAAGCTTTCGCAACCAGGGCCGCTACATCAAGGTGACCGAGGCCCTGTTGACCTACGTCGCGATCGACGATGAAGGGCGTCCGCGCCCCCTGCCCCCACAACCCGCCCACTGATCTGCCCGATCGACCGCGACGCCCACGCCATGCCCACGCCCGATCCCCACTCCCCCCACGCGCTGGAACTGCGCAGCCTGGCCTGGCTGGTGGCCCTGCTCTCGGCGGCTTTCGTGTTCATTCTGTGGCCCTTCTTGGGCGCGGTGCTGTGGGCCGTGGCCATCGCCATCGTCTTCGAGCCGGTGCATGCGCGTGTGCGCGAACAGACCGGCCAACGCGCCACGCTGTCGGCGCTGCTCACACTGGCGCTGATCGTCCTGATCGTGATCCTGCCCCTGATCCTGGTGGGTGCCTCGGTGGTGCAAGAGGCCGCCGCCGCCGTGCAGAAACTGCGCGCTGGCGAAGTCAATTTCGGCCAGTACCTGCAGCAGATGCTAGCGGCCCTGCCCGAGTGGGCGCGCCTGGGTCTGGACCGGCTGGGCCTGCTCGATCTCGCGGCCATGCAGCAGCAACTGACTGCACTGCTGGCTGGCAGCGGCCAGTTCATCACCACCCACCTGCTGGGGCTGGGCCAGAACACGCTGGACTTCGTCGTCGCCCTGTTCGTGATGCTGTATCTGCTGTTTTTCCTGCTGCGAGATGGGCGGCAACTGTCGCAGAAAATCGCGCATACCCTGCCCCTGCGCGAAGACCACGCGCAAAAAATGCTGGACCAGTTCGTCACCGTGGTGCGGGCCACGGTCAAGGGCAATATCGTCATCGCCATGGTGCAAGGCGTACTGGGCGGCGTCGCCTTCGCGGTGCTGGGTCTGCCTGGCGCGCTCCTGTGGGGGACGCTGATGGCGCTGCTCTCGCTGCTGCCCGCAGTCGGTGCCGCCCTGGTCTGGGGGCCGGTAGCGGCCTATATGGTGTTCACAGGGCAGGTATGGCCCGCCGTTGGCCTCACGCTCTGGGGCGTGCTGGCCATCGGACTGGTCGACAACGTGCTACGCCCCATCCTCGTGGGCCGAGACACACAGTTGCCGGATTACCTGGTGCTGATCACCACCCTGGGGGGTATCGCGGTGTTTGGCGTCAACGGTTTCGTGATCGGACCGGTGATCGCCGCCATGTTCCTGGTGGCCTGGCGACTGTTCTCGGCCGCCCGCCGGATGGCGCAAGACGACAACGTGCGCTAAAGCCACAAACGGGGCCCGCGGCAGCCCCAAAATAGGAATACGAGAGTAAGATAGCGGCTGCATTTATTAATTCTTTAAATGTATTTAGCATTCTTGTAATTTCAAAATTGCAAGATAAAGCTCACAAGGCCGCTCCATGCCCAATCTCGTCGACGCACTCAAAACCGAAATCGCCCAGTTGGCCCACAAAGCCCTGCGCAGCGAGGCCCAGCAATTCAAGAAGGCCACGGCCTCTCACGAGCGAGAGATCGCGGCGCTGCAGCGCCGGATCGACTCGCTCGAGCGGCTGATCGTGTCCTTGCGGGGTCAGCGCTCCCAGGCCGCCCGGCCCCACGGCACCCCCAGAACCCAGCGGCCCCGCCGGCCCACACGCGCGGCCCATCGCCCGGCGGGCGATGAGGCCGAGGCGCAGGGGCCCGCCCTGCGCTTTAGCGCCAAGGGCTTCACCAAATTGCGCCAGCGCCTGGGCCTGTCGGCGGCGGCCATGGGCGCCTTGCTCGGTGTCACCGCGCAATCCGTCTACAAGTGGGAAGACGGCAAGGCCCGGCCCCGCTCCGCGCAGCTGCAGGCCATCGCCGCCATCCGCAAGCTAGGCAAGCGCGAAGCCGCCCAGCGGCTGTCCGAGATGGAAGGCGGCCAAGCCGCGCCCCGCGTCACCCACTGACGCGACCCGGCGCGGGGTCTGCCTCAGCGCAGGTCAGACCTTCGAAAAATCCGGCTTGCGCTT
>CANGSD010000162.1 GCA_947455875.1 Comamonadaceae bacterium | reverse complement strand
TGCGAGACAAAGCGCCGTGTCCAGGCGGGATCGAGATTCTGGCGCTCGGCGATTTCGTCGGCAAAGCGCAAGGCGTCTTCCCGGGTGCGGTAGGGCGTGCCCGACTGCGCTGCGCCCGCGCGCCGGTCTGCGGCGGGCTTCGTGGACTTGGCAGGCTTGGTGGCCTTGGCCGGTGGGGCGGGGGGTGCGCTGTGCGCGCCGGCGCTGAGGGCGAGAGTGAGGCAGGCGAGGAGGGTGCGGTACATCGTGGCGTTCGGTCCGAACAGGGAGATCCGGTGGGCACTATTTTCACGTATCTGCGGCGACGGGCACCGTGTTTTCTTGTGACGAAGGCTGCGTGTTAAGCTGGTTTTCGCTCGCGCGCCGCGTGCGCGCACCCTGCCGACGAGACATGCCATGAGGGCCCACCAGACCGGGTATTTCACCCACTCCGATTGCCGCCGCCACGAGATGGGCGCGGGGCATCCGGAGTGTCCGCAGCGGCTGGACGCGATCGACGACCGCCTCTTGGCCAGTGGGCTCGCGCCGCTGCTGGTGCAGCGAGAGGCACCGATGGCGGCCCGCGCCGACCTGGAGCGGGCCCATGCCAGTCTGTATCTGGCCGACCTGCAGGCGCAGGCCCTTGCACTGGACGCCCAGATCCGGGCCGGTGGCCCTGACCACACCCACCTGGATGCCGACACCGCCATGAACTGCCACACCTGGGTCGCCGCCCAGCGCGCTGCAGGCGCGGCGATCGCCGCCACCGACGCGGTCATGCTCGGCGAACTGGCCAACGCCTTTTGCGCGGTGCGCCCGCCGGGCCACCACGCCTGCCGTGATCATGCGATGGGGTTTTGCTTCATCAACAACGTGGCTGTGGCGGCACGCCATGCCCTGGATCACCATGGACTGCAACGCGTCGCGGTGGTCGACTTCGATGTGCACCATGGCAATGGCACCGAGGACATCTTGGCCGGCGATCCGCGTGTGCTGATGGTCGGTTTTTTCCAGCATCCGCTGTACCCTTTCAGTGGCCAGAGCCCCCGAGGCGACAACATCGTGAACCTTCCTGTCCCTGCCTACACCCGCGGCCCTCAGATCCGCGACCTGATCGCGCGTGAATGGATCCCGCGCCTCGATGCCTTTCGCCCCGAGATGATCTTCGTCAGCGCCGGCTTTGACGCCCACCGTGACGATGACCTGGGCCAGCTCGGTTTGGTCGAGGCGGATTACGCCTGGATCACGCGCCGCCTGAAGGAGGTCGCTGAGCGCCATGCGGGCGGACGTATCGTCTCTTGCCTGGAGGGCGGCTACCACCTGGACGCCCTGGGGCGCAGTGTCGAGGCGCATGTGCGCGAACTGGCGGACCTGTCATGAACGCTTTTGAGAAATTGATCCAGGGCCTGGCCCATCCCGGCCTCGTCTGGGAAATCGCCGCTCTTGTGGCTTGCCTCTCGCTGGCCTTGGCCCTGTGCTGGGGTGCCGGTCGCGGCAGGAGCGATCCCTCGGTATGGTTCGGGCGCGGCATCGTCGACGGCCTGCTGTTTCCTTTGCTCGCGCTGGTCCTCACCTACAGCGCGATGTGGATGTTGGGTCAGAGCCAGTCGGTGGCCTTGCTGCGGATCGCGGTGCCCATTCTGGTGTCCCTGGCCGGCATTCGTTTCTTGGCTCGTGTGCTCACCCTGGTCTTCCCGGCCTCGGCCCTGGCGCGTCTGATCGAGCGCCTGTTCTCCTGGCTGGCGTGGCTGGCCGCCGTCCTGTGGATCGTGGGGCTGCTGCCCGCGGTCACCCAGGAGATGGATTCGATTCGCTTCACCTTCGGCAAGACCCGCACCAGCTTGCTGGATCTGACCGGGGGCGTCTTGTCGGCCGGCGCGGTGATGGTGGTGGCCTTGTGGATTTCTGCGGTGCTCGAGCGCCGCGTGCTGCAGCAGACCGTGAGCGACCTGTCCTTGCGCAAGGTCGCCGCCAACACGCTGCGCGCCGCCTTGTTGCTGGTGGGGCTGTTGCTGGCGCTGTCCACGGTGGGGGTTGACCTGACGGCCTTGTCGGTTCTGGGCGGGGCGCTGGGCGTGGGTCTGGGCTTCGGCCTGCAAAAGCTCGCGGCGAATTACGTGAGCGGCTTCGTGATCCTGTTCGAGCGCTCGCTGCGTATCGGCGACACCGTGCGTGTCGATAACTTCGAAGGCGAGGTCATGGACATCAAGACCCGCTACACCCTGATTCGCGCACCCAACGGACGTGAGTCCATCGTCCCCAACGAGAAGCTGATCACCGAACGGATCGAAAACCTCTCGCTGGCCGATTCTCGCATCCTCCTGACCTCCGACGTCACCGTGGGCTACGACGCCGATGTCGAGCGCGTGCAGCGGGTGTTGGTCGATGCGGCGCTGGCCGTGCCCCGCGTCCTGCGTGATCCGGCACCCGCGGCGCGCCTCGTGCGCTTTGGGGCCGACGGGCTCGAGTTCACCCTCTTGTACTGGATCGACGATCCGGTCAATGGGCAAATCAATGTGCGCTCCGACACCAATCTGCAGATCTTGCAAGGGCTGCGCGCCGCGGGCATTGAGATCCCGTCCCCGCAGCGGGTGGTGCACATGCGCGCGACGCCCGCGGGGTGAGGGCGGGCTCTCTATAATCGCCCGAAAAGAACGGTCGTTCTTTTTTCTCGGAAAGCCCGTTCGGCGACCCCTGCCGAAGGTGCACCGCATAAAATCTCACGTTTACGTAAACGTCAATTCAGCCCTGAGGAGCTCTCCCACATGAAGGCCCTGGTTCCCGTCAAGCGGGTGGTGGACTACAACGTCAAGGTCCGCGTCAAATCGGACAACACGGGGGTGGACATCGCCAACGTGAAAATGAGCATGAACCCCTTTGACGAGATCGCCGTCGAAGAGGCCGTCCGGCTCAAGGAAAAGGGCGTGGTCACCGAGGTGATCGCCGTCTCCTGCGGCGTGACGCAGTGCCAGGAGACCCTGCGCACCGCCATGGCCATCGGCGCTGATCGCGCCATCCTGGTCGAGACCGACGTCGAGTTGCAGCCGCTGGCGGTGGCCAAGCTGCTCAAGGCCCTGGTCGATAAGGAACAGCCCCACCTGATCATCCTGGGCAAGCAGGCGATCGACGACGACTGCAACCAGACCGGTCAGATGCTGGCCGCACTGGCCGATCTGCCTCAGGCCACGTTCGCCAGCAAGGTGGTGGTGGAGGGCGGCCAGGCCCAGGTCACGCGCGAGGTCGACGGCGGCCTCGAGACGCTCTCGATCAGCCTGCCGGCGGTGATCACCACCGACTTGCGCCTCAATGAGCCGCGCTATGTCACGCTGCCTAACATCATGAAGGCCAAGAAAAAGCAGCTGGACATCGTCAAGCCTGAAGACCTGGGCGTCGATGTGACCCCGCGCATCAAGACCCTGAAGGTCAACGAGCCGCCCAAGCGCTCGGCCGGCATCAAGGTGGCCGATGTGGCCGCCCTGGTGGACAAACTCAAAAACGAAGCGAAGGTGATCTGACATGGCCGCTCTTGCGAATGTTCTGGTTGTGGCCGAACACGACCACGCGTCCCTCAAGGGCGCCACCCTCAACACCATCACCGCGGCCAAGGCCTGCGGCGGCGACGTGCACGTGCTGGTGGCTGGCCACAATGCCAGTGGCGCCGCTGCGGCGGCGGCCCAGGTTGCTGGTGTTTCCAAGGTGCTGCATGCCGACGGCGCGCAATTCGCCCATGGCCTGGCCGAAAACATCGCGGCGCAGGTGCTGGCTTTGGCCAGCGCCTACAGCCACATCCTGTTCCCCGCCACCGCCAGCTGCAAGAACGCCGCGCCGCGCGTGGCCGCCAAGCTGGATGTGGCGCAGGTCTCCGACATCACCCGTGTGGACAGCCCCGACACCTTCGAGCGCCCGATCTACGCCGGCAACGCCATGGCCACCGTGCAATCCACCGATGCGGTGAAGGTGATCACCGTGCGCACCACCGGCTTTGATGCCGCGCCCGCCAGCGGCGGCTCGGCCTCGGTCGAGACCGTCAGCGCCGTGGCTGACAGCGGCAAGAGCCAATTCCTGGGCAGCGAGATTGCCAAGAGCGATCGCCCGGAACTCACCGCTGCCAAGGTCATCGTCTCGGGTGGCCGCGCCCTGGGCTCGTCCGAGAAGTTCAACGAGGTCATGACCCCGCTGGCCGACAAGCTCGGCGCTGCCCTGGGCGCCAGCCGCGCCGCGGTCGATGCGGGCTACGCCCCCAACGACTGGCAGGTGGGCCAGACCGGCAAGATCGTCGCGCCGCAGTTGTATGTGGCTGCTGGCATCTCCGGCGCCATCCAGCACCTGGCGGGCATGAAGGACTCCAAGGTGATCGTGGCGATCAACAAGGACCCCGAGGCCCCGATCTTCAGCGTGGCCGACTACGGACTCGAGGCGGACTTGTTCGCTGCGGTCCCCGAGTTGACGAAGGCCCTGTAAGGCCCTCGG
>CANGSD010000161.1 GCA_947455875.1 Comamonadaceae bacterium | reverse complement strand
AGGCCCTGGCCTTTGAGCTGCTCACGCCTCCCACCACCGAGCTGCCTGATCGCATCCAGGCCTCGCTGTGCCGCCTGCTGGCCCGCGCGGCCGGTCACGACGGCATGGCCGGCGGTCAGGCCATCGACCTGGCCAGCGTCGGCCATGCCCTGGGCGAAGACGAACTTCGCCAGATGCACCGCCTCAAGACCGGCGCCTTGCTTCGGTGCAGCGTCATGCTGGGGGTGGCCTGTGCCGAGCCCACCAACGCCGCCCGCCAGGCTCTGACTCGTTATGGCGACGCCATCGGCCTGGCCTTCCAAGTGGTCGATGACATCCTGGATGTCACCGCCGACTCCGCCACCCTGGGCAAGACCGCCGGCAAAGATGCGGCCCAGGACAAGCCCACCTACGTGTCACTCATGGGCCTGGACCGCTCACGCGCCTACGCTGCCTCCTTGTTCGACGAAGCCGTCAGCGCCCTGGCCGCCAGCGGCCTGCCCGACACCCGGGCCCTGCAGGCCCTGGCGACGATGGTGATCCAGCGCGCCCACTGAACACCCGACAGCCCCAATCGACAGCCCCCACCCGACAGACGACAAGACGGACGACAACGACATGGCCACTCTGCTCGACTCCATCGCGGACCCCTCGGACCTGCGTCGCCTGACCCGGCAGCAGCTGCCCCAGGTCGCCGACGAACTGCGCGCCTTTGTTCTAGACAGCGTCTCGCGCACCGGCGGCCACCTCAGCTCCAACCTGGGCACGGTCGAACTCACGATCGCCTTGCACTACGTCTTCAACACCCCGCACGACCGCCTGGTCTGGGACGTGGGCCACCAGACCTACCCGCACAAGATCCTTACCGGCCGCCGCGACCGCATGGACTCCCTGCGCCAGCTCGGAGGTCTGTCCGGCTTTCCCCTGCGCACCGAGACCCCCTACGACGCCTTCGGCACGGCGCACTCGTCCACCAGCATCTCTGCGGCCCTGGGCATGGCCCTGGCCGCCCGGCGCAAGGGCGAGGACCGCAAGGCCGTGGCCATCATCGGCGACGGCGCCATGACCGCGGGCATGGCCTTCGAGGCTTTGAACAACGCTGGCGTCGCTGATTGCGACCTGCTGGTGATCCTCAACGACAACGACATGTCCATCAGCCCGCCCGTGGGCGCGCTCAATCGCTACTTGGCGCAGCTGATGTCGGGTCAGTTCTACGCCGCGGCCAAGAACGTCGGCAAGAACATGCTCAAGGTCGCCCCGCCCTTGTTCGAGCTGGCCAAGCGCATCGAGGAACATGCCAAGGGCATGGTCGTGCCCGCCACCCTCTTCGAGAAATTCGGCTTCAACTACATCGGCCCGATCGACGGCCACGACCTCGACTCGCTCGTCCCCACGCTGGAAAACATCCGCCACCTCAAGGGCCCGCAGTTCCTTCATGTGGTCACCCGCAAGGGCCAGGGCTACAAGCTCGCCGAAGCCGACCCCGTCACCTACCACGGCCCGGGCAAGTTCGACCCCAAGGTCGGCATCACCGCGCCCGCTACGCCACCCAAAACCACCTTCACCCAGATCTTCGGTCAGTGGCTGTGCGACATGGCTGCCCAGGATCCGCGCCTGGTGGCCATCACCCCCGCCATGCGCGAAGGCTCCGGACTGGTCGAATTTGAAAAGCGTTACCCCGACCGCTACTACGACGTCGGCATCGCCGAGCAGCACGCCGTCACTTTCGCGGCGGGCCTCGCCTGCGAGGGCAACAAGCCGGTGGTGGCGATCTACTCCACGTTCCTACAGCGCGCCTATGACCAGCTGATACACGACGTCGCCCTGCAAAAGCTGCCTGTGGTCTTCGCGCTCGATCGCGCCGGCATCGTCGGCGCCGATGGCCCCACCCATGCAGGCGCCTACGACATCCCCTACCTGCGCTGCATCCCCAACGTCAGCGTGGCCTGCCCCGCCGACGAGAACGAAGCCCGCGGCCTGCTCACCACCGCCTTCCTGCAAGACCATCCGGTGGCCGTGCGCTACCCGCGCGGTGCGGGTGCCGGTGTGGCGGTGGCCAGTGGCCTCGATCCCTTGCCCTTTGGCAAAGGCGAGGTGCGTCGCGAAGGGCGTGGCGTTGCCCTCCTGGCCTTCGGCACCTTGCTCTATCCCGCCATGCAGGCGGGCCAGGCGCTGCATGCCACCGTCGCCAACATGCGCTGGGTCAAGCCGCTCGATCGCGATCTCTTGCTCGACCTCGCGGCCCGGCACGATGCCCTGGTCACGATCGAAGAGGGCGCCATCCAGGGAGGCGCTGGCAGCGCCGTGCTGGAGGCCTTGCAGGCGGCCGGCGTGAGCAAGCCGGTGCTGCAGCTGGGTCTGCGCGATCAGTTCATCGAGCACGGCGACCCGGCCAAGCTGCTGTCGATGCAGGGCCTGGACGCCGCCGGCATCGAGCGCAGCGTGCGCGAGCGCTTTGGCGACTTGCTGCGGCCCGACGCCAGCCTCAAGGTCGTGGCCTAGAGCTGACCTTCGCTTGACGATTTCGACAGGGGAAAATCCGGATCCATCCATACCACTCTTTGGTACTCACGTTAGTAGAATAGTTTTCATTCGTTGCGGCCTTTGGGCTGTGTTCGTGTGTCTCTTTCTACTGCCACCAAGGAGTGTTTCCCATGGATCGTCGATCGTTGATCAAAAACGCCGGTATCGCTGGCGTGCTGGCCGCCGGGGCGGCCCCCGCAGTCCACGCTCAGCCCGCTGTCCGCTGGCGCCTGGCCTCCAGCTTCCCCAAATCCCTTGACACCATCTTCGGCGGGGCCGAGACCTTCGCCCGCGCCGTCAAGGCCATGTCGGGCGGGCGCTTCGACGTTTCGGTCCATCCCGCAGGCGAGCTCATGCCCGCCTTTGGCGTCGTCGACGGCGTCCAAAACGGCACCGTCGAATGCGCGCACACCGCCCCCTACTATTTCTTCGGCAAAGACGAAACCTTCGCCATTGGCTGCGCCATCCCCTTCGGCTTGAACAGCCGCCAGATGACCGCCTGGATGTTCGAGGGCAATGGCCTCAAGCTGATGCGCGAGTTCTACGCCAAGTACGGCATCATCAATTTCCCGGCGGGCAACACCGGCTCTCAGATGGGCGGTTGGTACCGCAAGGAAATCAAATCTGTCCAAGACACCAAGGGCCTGAAGTTCCGCGTCGGCGGCTTTGCCGGCAAGGTCATCGAGCGGCTCGGTGGCGTGCCCCAGAACATCCCGGGTGGCGAGATCTACCAGGCCCTCGAAAAAGGCACCATCGACGCCGCCGAGTGGGTCGGCCCCTACGACGATCAGAAGCTCGGATTCAACAAGGTCGCCCCCTTCTACTACTACCCCGGTTGGTGGGAAGGCGGTCCGCAGATCGATCTCTACGTCAACCAGAAGGCCTTCGACGCGCTTTCCGCCGAGCACAAGGCCATCGTCGAGGCGGCCGCCGCGCAGGCCCATGTCGGCATGCAGGCCAAGTACGACCACCTCAACCCCGGTGCGCTGCGGCAACTGGTGGGCACCGGCACCAAGCTGCGCCCCTTCCCTGCCGACCTCATGAGCGCCGCCTTCAAGACCTCGATGGACCTGTACAGCGAGATCAGTGCAAAAAACGAGAACTGGCGCAAGGTCTACGCCGACTACGCCAAATTCCGCGCCGAGCAGAGCCTCTGGTTCCGCTTCACCGAAGCCAGTTTCGACGGCTTCATGCAGCGGCAAAAGCTCTGACGTTCATCTGCCTGCGCAATTTCAAGGGCCCCGTGAGGGGCCCTTTGTGTTGAGAGCGCAGACGCCGCGTCGCGCCATGAGTCAGTGGCGTGCAAGCGATTCCTATCAAGGCCTGCTGAAGATCGTGAATTCACTCCCCTCCACTCAGGAGCGCCTTTCATGGATCGTCGGTTCCTCATCACGCTCTCAGGTCTTGCGGGCATCTTGGCTGCTGGCCGGTCGCCTGCTGTTCATGCGCAGACCACGGTGCGCTGGCGTGTCGCCTCGAGCTTTCCCAAGTCGCTAGACACCCTCTATGGCGCTGCCGAGGTGTTTGCCCAGAAGGTCCGCCAACTCTCTGGCGGTCGCTTCGACGTTAGCGTGCATCCTGCCGGCGAGTTGGTCCCTGCCTTCGGCGTGGTGGATGCAGTGCAGGCCGGCACCATCGATGCCGCGCATACCGCCCCCTACTATTTCTTCGGCAAGGACGAAACCTTCGCCATCGGCGGCGCCATCCCCTTCGGTCTCAACAGCCGTCAGATGAGTGCCTGGACCTATGAGGGCAACGGCCTCGCTCTCATGCGCGAGTTCTACGCCAACTACCGCCTGATTCATTTCCCCTGTGGCAACACGGGCGCCCAGATGGGGGGCTGGATGCGCAAGCCGATCAGCCGTCTCGGCGATCTCAAGGGCCTGAGGTTTCGCATCGGCGGCTTTGCCGGCAAGGTCATCGAGCGACTCGGGTGCATCCCTCAGAACATCCCCGCAGGCGAGATCT
>CANGSD010000160.1 GCA_947455875.1 Comamonadaceae bacterium | reverse complement strand
CCGCACTGGCCCTGGGAGACCCGCGAAGACGCACAGATCGCACCGGGCCTCAAGGGCAAGCTGTTTCACCTCGATGGCGGCAACATCCACACCTACCAACGCATGATCCATCACATGGACGAAGGCATCGGTTGGGTGATGGACGCCTTGCGCCGGCATGGCCTGGACGACAACACCCTGGTGATCTTCACCAGCGACAACGGCGGTGAGCGCTACTCCGACAACTGGCCGCTGGTGGGCGGCAAGATGGACCTGACCGAGGGCGGTATCCGCGTGCCCTGGATCGCGCACTGGCCCGCCGTGATCGCCCCGGGTCGCACCACACGCCAGCACTGTTTGAGCATGGACTGGTCGGCCACCTTCCTCGATGCCGGTGGCGCGCAACCGCATCCGGACTACCCACTGGACGGCGTGTCGCTGATGCCAGTGCTGCGCCAGCCCGATGCACGCCTCGATCGGCCGATGTACTGGCGCATGAACCACCGCAGCCAGCGCGCCGCCCGTGCCGGCGACTGGAAGTATCTGCGCGTCGACGGACACGACTACCTGTTCAACATTCCGGGTGACGAACGCGAGCGCGCCAACCTGGCGGCTCGTGAGCCCGAGCGGCTGGCCCGCATGCGCGAGGACTGGGAAGCCTGGAATGCCACCCTGCCCCCGATCCCGGACGACGCCACCATCAGCGTGGGCTACGGCGCCAAGGACATGCCGCAGCGTTAAGCTCGGGGGATGACCAAGCTGTCTCGTTGGTTTCCCTTCCTGGAGTGGCCACGCCCTGGTGCGGCCCTTCTGCGAGGCGAATTCGCCGCCGCCCTCACCGTCGTGGTGGTCATGATTCCGCAGTCTGTGGCCTATGCAGGCCTGGCGGGGATGCCTCTGATCACGGGGCTGTATGCCGCCTTCCTGCCGATGGTGTTGGCGGTGCTTTTCAGCCAATCGAACCGCCTGTCGGTCGGCCCCGCCGCCCTGACCTGCGTGCTGGTGGGCGCTTCTCTGGTGGGTACGGCAGAACCGGGCAGCGCGCAGTGGGTGGCGCTGGCGGTCTGGCTCGCGCTGCTCTCAGGGGCCATGCAGCTGGCGGTGGGCGTCAGCGGCTGGGCCTGGCTGCTCAATCTTGTGAGCTCGCCGGTGCTCGCCGGCTTCACGCAGGCCGCGGCGCTTTTGATCATTGCCTCGCAGTTACCGGCTCTCGTGGGCGTGAAGGGGCCGCTGACGAATCTGCTGGCAAACCCTGCGCTGAACCCCGAAGCCCTGGGCTATGGCCTGGGCAGTCTGGTCCTGTTCGAAGTGGGCAAGCGTCTGCTGCCCCGCGTGCCGGTGGTGTTGTTCGTGGTGGCGGCGACCGCTGCCCTCAGTGCGGCGACGGGCTACGCCGCGCGCGGCGCAATCATCGGCGAGCTGCCGGCAGGCCTGCCGTCCCTGTATTGGCCGGGGCTTCCAGCCTGGGAGCAGTTCGCCTCGCTGATTGCGCCGGCAGCCGTGATCGCGCTGGTCAGCTCGCTGGAGATGGCCTCCAGCGCCAAGGTCGAAAACCAACGCGAAGGCCGCCGCTGGGATGCCAACCAGGACCTGATCGGCCAGGGTGTGGGCAAGCTCGCCTCGGCCTTTTGCGGCAGCTTTCCCACCAGCGCCTCGTTCTCGCGGTCGGCGATCACGCTACAGGCGGGCGCGCGCACCGGCTGGTCGGCGGTCTGCGCCGCGCTCATCGTGCTGGCGGCGCTGCTCTTTCTGATGCCGACGCTGTACCACGTGCCCTCGGCGGTGCTGGCCGCGATCGTGGTGTCGGCGGTATTGGGCCTGATCAAGCCGCGCCTGTTTCCCTCGCTGTGGCGACTGGACCGCGTCGAGGCGGGCATCGCCATCGCCACCTTCGCCGCCACGCTGCTCACGGCACCCCGCATCTATTGGGGCGTGCTCACGGGCGTGGTCCTGGGGCTGGCGCACTTCCTGCACCACCGACTGCATCCGCGCATCGTTGAAGTGGGCCTGCACCCCGATGGCAGCCTGCGCGATCGCCACCTGTGGAAGCTCGAACCCATCGCGCCCCACACCTACGCGCTGCGCATGGACGATGCGCTCGATTTCGCCTCGGCCAGCGCCTTGGAGCGTGTGGTGGTCGAATACCTGGCCCTGGATCCGCAGGTGCGCCAGGTGTGCCTGTTCGCGCACCCCATCAACCGCATCGATGCGACCGGGGTCGAGGTGTTCACCCAACTGCGACGCTACCTGGCCAGTCGCGATGTGACGCTGCATCTGAGCGGCCTGAAGATGCCGGTGGAAAACATGCTGCGTCGCGCGGGGGCGCTGGACGAAGACCCGCTGCTGCGCCTGCACCGTACCGATGCGGAGGCTCTGGCGACCTTGATCCACCCCAGGGCCTGAGGCGCGCGATCAGGCGGTCAGGATCCATCCCTCCAGGGGATCGACCTGCGCGGGCAGCCCCCAAGAGGGTGCCCCCTGGCGCTGCGCCCATGCCGCCTGAATCATGCATAGCGCTGCATCCAGGCTGTCGCCGCTGGCGTCTTGCACCAGCGCATCGCGCTGGGCGTGGGTGATCTTTAGACGCCGCGCCAGACGACTGCGTCCGGTCTCGAGCGCTTCGAGCAAGTCCTTGCGCGCGATCAGGCGCTCGGGGGTCTGCTTGGCCACATCGTCGCTCTTGTAGCTGCGTCGCTCGATCAATTCACGCGCCAGCAGCCCCGGGTAGGCTTCGAGCGCCACGCGGCGCGCATCGCCTGCATGCAAGCCTGGCAGGTGCACGCCGGCCGCAAGCAAGAGAGGCACAGCCGCATGCAGCATGTAGGCCACCGGCGGGTTCACCCATTTCATCGAGGGGCTGGAGCCGGCCTGCTTGTCAAAGGCGCGGTGCGCGAACTTGCCACCGACCGGGCGCGCATCACAAAAAGCAGCGAAGGTGTCGCGGATCTGCGCGCGCGAGAGGCTGGCGTAATGCGTCATGCACTCGGCCCACTGCAAGGGCCACCCCAGGTGCTCCACGAGCTCACGCGGCAGCCCGAAGGGCACATCAAAGCCACCGACCCAATCGCCAGGCTGTGCCAACCACTGGCCCCAGCCTTCGAGCGTGGGCATCTTCTCGATGCGATCGAGTACCACCGCGTCGCCGCGCCGCGTGCCGAAAGCGAGCACGATGGGCTTGCGCCGGGTGGGGCTGCTGGAGAAGTCGCAGCCGACCACAGAGGACGTCATATCAGGGGCGCAACAGAAGGTCCGCGCAGGCGCCCGGTCGGCGCCGTGCGCGACTCACGCAGGGGAAGGTTAAACCCGGCCGCAGATCGCGGCGGTCGCCATGAGGTCTTCGAGCAAGGCCAGAGAGACATGGCCCGACACCGAGTACGGATCGAGCTCGGGACGCTCGGCGTATTTGAGCAAGATCGATTGATTGACCTTGCTGATGTTCACCTGCCCCATGGTCCATCCCCCGAAGCGGCGCTCGGTGATTTCCTCGTAATGGAGCAGGGCCACGTCCTTGTGGCGCGGATCCTTCTGGATATGACCATACAGCTCGGACACTGCCATGCGCCCGCCTTCGATGGCCTGCAGGAAGATGTCGCCGCCGTAGCACAGGATGCCGGTGATGCCCGTGGTGGGATTGTGCTGACGCGACTGCGCCAGGATGGATTCGATCGCGGCCGGACTGGGGTCCACCGCGCGGCTGCAATACAGGAGTCTCACCAGCATGGAATTTTCACTTCGGGATCAATGACAGGAATTCACGGCGCAGGGCGGAGTCCTTGAGGAACACACCGCGCATGACCGAATTGATCATCTTGCTGTCCATGTCCTTCACGCCGCGCCAGGCCATGCAGTAGTGGGTGGCTTCCATCACGATGGCCAGGCCGTCAGGTTGGGTCTTGTCCATGATCAGATCGGCCAGTTGCACCACGGCTTCTTCCTGGATCTGCGGACGCCCCATCACCCACTCGGCCAGTCGCGCGTACTTGGACAGACCGATCACATTGGTGTGTTCGTTGGGCAGCACGCCGATCCAGACCCGGCCAATCACAGGGCAAAAATGGTGGCTGCAAGCCGAGCGCACCGTGATCGGGCCGACGATCATCAGCTCGTTCAGGTGCTCGGCGTTCGGGAATTCGGTGATGCTCGGCGCCTTCACATAGCGGCCGCGGAACACCTCGCTCAGGTACATCTTGGCCACCCGGCGCGCGGTGTCGCCGGTGTTGTGGTCGCTCTCGGTGTCGATCACCAGGCTACTCAAAACGCCGTGCATCTTGCCTGCGACCTCGTCTAGCAGGGCCTCCAGCTCGCCCGGCTCGATGAAGTCGGCGATGTTGTCGTTGGCGTGGAAACGCTTGCGTGCCGCCTTGATGCGCTCGCGGATCTTGACCGACACGGGCGTTCCGATGTCGGCGTCGAGGGGGGCGGGAGTCTTGGAGGGTTCGGCTTTCATTAGCATGGGAGATGCTAACACCCGACCCTGCGCCATGGCCCAGGAATG
>CANGSD010000159.1 GCA_947455875.1 Comamonadaceae bacterium | reverse complement strand
CCCGATGGGGCGAGCCACGAAAATACGGCCATGGCCCTGAAATTCGCGAGGCAGCTGCGCGCCTGTGTGCCGCTGCCGGTATACGAGGTGGACGAGCGATACAGCACCACCGAGGCCCTGGCCCAGGGCGCCCCCGATCCGGATGCCGGGGCGGCCTGCGTGATCCTTGAACAGTTTCTCAGGAGTATTGGATGACCGCTGCCCCCGCCGGTGCCTTGATGCTGGACGCCGAGGCGCTTTACCAGGAGCTGCTGCGCGGCGTGCGCCAGCTCCTGACCCCCCAGACCCGGCTGGTGGGCGTCACCTCCGGCGGCGCCTGGCTGGCCGAACGCCTGCACCAGGACCTGGGCCTGACCGACACGCCCGGTGTGATCTCGTCGGCCATGCACCGCGACGACTTCGCGCAGCGCGGACTGGCCGGCACCCGCCAGCAGACGCAGCTGCCCTTTGATGTGCAGGGCGCCCGCATCCTGCTGGTGGACGATGTGCTGTACACCGGCCGCACGATCCGCGCCGCGATCAACGAGCTGTTCGACTACGGGCGACCGGCCAGCGTGCAGCTGGCGGTGTTGGTCGATCGGGGTGGGCGCGAGCTGCCGATACAGGCCGATCTGTGCGCCGCGCGCGTGGCGCTGCCTTCGAATCAGTCCCTGGCGCTGGCGCGCGATGCGAAGGGGCGATTCAGTTTCCAGGTGGAAGGGGCCTGAGCGATGTTGTCCAAGCGTAACCCCCAGTTGAACAAGCACGGCGAGCTGATACACCTGCTCTCCACCGAAGGCCTGCCGCGCGACATCATCACCCACATCCTGGACACGGCGTCCAACTTCGTGAGCGTGAACGACCGCGAGGTCAAGAAGGTGCCGCTGCTGCGAGGCAAGAGCGTGTTCAATCTGTTCTTCGAGAACAGCACCCGCACCCGCACCACGTTCGAGATCGCCGCCACGCGCCTGTCGGCCGACGTGATCAACCTGGACATCGCGCGGTCGTCGGCGGCCAAGGGCGAGTCGCTGCTGGACACGATCGCCAATCTGTCGGCGATGGCAGCCGACATGTTCGTGGTGCGTCACAGCGAATCGGGCGCGCCCTACCTGATCGCCCAGCATGTGGCGCCGCATGTGCACGTGATTAACGCCGGCGATGGCCGCCATGCGCACCCCACGCAGGGCCTGCTGGACATGTACACCATCCGGCACTACAAGAAAGATTTCTCCAACCTCACCGTGGCCATCGTGGGCGATGTGTTGCACTCGCGTGTGGCCCGCTCGGACATTCATGCCCTGACCACCCTGGGCTGCGCCGAGGTGCGGGTGGTGGGGCCGCGCACCTTGGTGCCCGGCGACATGAGCCAGATGGGTGTGCGGGTGTGCCACACGCTCGAAGAAGGCATCCGCGGCTGCGACGTGGTGATCATGTTGCGGCTGCAAAACGAACGCATGTCGGGGGCGCTGCTTCCGAGCTCGCAGGAATTTTTCAAGAGCTTTGGCCTCACGCCCGAGAAGCTGCAACTGGCCAAGCCCGATGCCATCGTGATGCACCCGGGCCCGATCAACCGCGGGGTCGAGATCGATTCGGCGGTGGTCGATGGCAAGCAAAGCGTGATCCTGCCGCAGGTGACCTTTGGCATCGCCGTACGCATGGCGGTCATGAGCATCGTCGCTAGCAACGAGGCCTGAGCGAGGGAGAAGAACGCATGAAGATCTTGATCCAGGGCGGACGGGTCATCGACCCGTCGCGCAATTTCGACGAGGTGGCCGATGTGGCCCTCGCGGCCGGCCGTATCGTGGGCATCGGCCGCATCCCCGAGGGCTTCGTCCCCAACAAGCTGATTGAGGCCCGTGGCTGCGTCGTGGCGCCCGGCCTCGTCGATCTGGCCGTGCGCCTGCGCGAGCCCGGCCACGAACACGAGGGCATGCTCGAAAGCGAGATGGCCGCTGCCGTTGCCGGTGGCGTGACCAGCCTGGTGTGCCCGCCCGACACCGACCCGGTGCTGGACGAGCCCGGCTTGGTCGAGATGCTCAAGATGCGCGCCGAGAAGCTGCATCAGGCGCGTGTGTTCCCCCTGGGCGCGCTCACGCGCGGGCTGGCCGGTGAAGTGCTCACCGAGATGGCCGAACTGACTGAAGCGGGCTGCGTGGGTTTCAGCCAGGCGGAAGTCGGCCTGGCCAACACGCAGGTGCTGCAACGTGCCTTCCAGTACGCAGCCACCTTCGGCTACACCGTGTGGCTGCGCCCGCAGGACGTGCATCTGGGCAAGGGCGTAGCCGCCAGCGGGCCGCTGGCGACGCGCCTGGGTCTGGCCGGCGTGCCGGTGGCGGCCGAGACCATCGCGCTGCACACCATCTTCGAATTGATGAAGGTGACCGGCGCGCGGGTGCACCTGTGTCGCCTCAGCAGCGCTGCGGGCGTGGCCCTGGTGCGCGAGGCCAAGGCCCAGGGCCTGCCCGTGACCTGCGACGTGAGCATCAACTCGCTGCACCTGACCGACACCGACATCGGCTACTTCGACAGCCGCCTGCGCCTGTCGCCGCCGGTGCGCCAGCAGCGCGATCGCGACGCACTGGCACAGGGCCTGGTCGATGGCACGATCGACGCTCTGGTGTCTGACCACATGCCGCTGGATGAAGACGCCAAGGCCTTGCCCTTTGCCGAGGCCGAGCCCGGCGCCACGGGCCTCGAGCTGCTTCTGAGCCTGGCCCTGCGCTGGGGCCAGCAAAGCGGCGCTGGGCTCATGCGCGCGCTCGGGGTGGTCACCGGCGATCCGGCGCGCGTGCTGGGTGCGTCGCTAGGCACGCTGCAAGCCAGTTGCGGCCAGCTGGTCGAGGGCGGTGTCGGCGATGTGTGCGTGTTCGATCCGCTCTCGCACTGGCAGGTGCAGGCCGCAAACTTGCGCAGCCAAGGCAAGCACACGCCCTTCTCGGGCTATGAGCTGCCGGGGCGGGTGCGCTGGACCTTCGTGGGCGGGCATCTGGCCTACGAGGCCCCGCCAGCGTGAGGGTGTTGGTCGCGGTCTTCAAACTCGTGCGTGTCCTGTGGCGCGCACTTGCGGGTTACTTCACCATCGTGTTCGTGTTTCCGCGCCTTGCGCCCGAGGCACGTGAGGCCCGGGTGCAGGCCTGGGCGCGGGACATGCTGCAGGCGCTGGGCCTGACCGTGCAGGTGCGCGGCGCGCCGGTGGCGAGCGGCCCGGCCCTGATCGTGGCGAATCACATTTCCTGGCTGGACATTCTGGCGCTGCACGCCGGCCGCCATTGCCGCTTTGTCTCCAAGTCCGATGTCCACCACTGGCCCCTGATCGGCCGTATGGCCACGGGTGCGGGCACCCTGTACATCGAACGTGAATCGCGCCGCGACGCGCTGCGCGTGGTGCATCACATGGCCGACAGCCTGCGCGCGGGCCAGGTGCTAGCGGTTTTTCCGGAAGGTACGACCAGCGACGGCGTTTCGCTGCTGCCCTTTCATGCGAATTTGCTGCAGGCCGCCATCGTGGCCGATGTGCCGGTGCAGCCGGTGGCACTGGGCTTCATCGACCGCGCCACCGGTCAGCGCTCGCTGGCACCCTGCTACATCGGGGACGACACGCTGGCCGAGTCCTTGTGGCGTACGCTCACCAGCGCGCCCATCACCGTGACCCTGCACTACGGCGCGCCGCAAACCTGCGACGGCCGCGATCGTCGTGTCTGGGCGACCGATTTGCGCACCGCCATCGAGGGCCTGCGCACCGGCGAGCCGACGCGTCCGGCCCAGCGGCAGCTCGAAACCGTGGCCTGATCCACCACCGCGCACGCGACGCAAGGTCGTGCGCCAACCGGTTGCAGTGCTTACCCCGGCACACCTTTGAAGGCTGCTCGGACTCGGCAATTTCGCGACAATTTGCCGACCCACAACGAGGCCGATTGACCCGTCATGAACGAGAACTGCCCCTCCGCACGACGCGCGCCCATCCCCATCCTCTCGTACCACCAGACCGATATCGCGCCCCCGCGTGGCACGCCCTATCGTGGCCTGGTGATGCCCCCCGCGCGCTTCGCTCGGCAGATGCGGGCGCTGCGTGGCTTGGGCTATCGCGGACTGTCCATGCGGGACCTGGCGCCCTACTTGCGCGGCGAGCGCCGTGGCAAGGTGGTCGGCATCACGATCGACGACGGCTACGTGAACAACTTCGAGCACGCGCTGCCGATCCTGCAGTCGGTGGGCTTTACCGCCACCTCCTTCGTCGTGAGCGGGCAACTGGGCGGCACGAATATCTGGGACGCGTCCATCGGCATTGCGCCGGCGCGCCTGATGAACGTGCATCATCTGCGGGCGTGGCTGGATGCGGGCATGGAGGTGGGGGCGCACACCCGCAACCACGTGGAGCTCACCGCATGCGACCCGATGCGCGCGCGCGCGGAAATCGCTCAGTCGCGCGAGGACCTGGAGCAGGCGCTGGGCGTGCCGATACGCAGTTTCTGCTATCCCTATGGGGCCTACCGCGAGGAGCAT
>CANGSD010000158.1 GCA_947455875.1 Comamonadaceae bacterium | reverse complement strand
GAAATCAACGGGCGCATCTCGTTTGCCCACGACTATGTCCGCCTGGCCATCAGGGATCGCTACCTGGCCAGCGAGGCCCTGCAGCAACGGGCGCACCGCCAGCTTGGCCGCTGGTTCGCACAGCAGGCCGTGGACGCCAGGCGGGTGGAGGAGGAGCCCTGGCAGTGGCTGCAGGCCAAGGCATGGCGCAGGCTTCAGAGATGCCTGACGGACGAGTTCATGGTGGACCCGCTGCTGGACGCGGACGAAGGGCTCGCCCTGTTGGGTTACTGGATGGCCCTTCCCGGCATCCAACACGCCGCCCTTGAGCCCATCTACCGCAAGGCCTGGCGGGGATGGAACGGACTCACGCGCTGGAGCGACATCAGCCGCCTGGCGTTCCGTCTGTGCGAGTTCCTGCGATCCACCGGAGCCCGCGGCGAGTTCGTCATCACACTGGCCCGTCTGGTCTTGCAGCTCGATCGCAACGCGGCGGGCGATGCGCCGACGTATGGACCGGCGCTCTCACTGATCGGGGTGGTGTGCCTGGAGCGCGGTGAGCTGCAGGCCGCCCGCGAGCACCTGCAAGCCGCCTTCGAGATGGGACAGGCCAGCGGGTGTGATGCCGCCGAGCTCGCCCGCAGGCGCTACAACTATGCGAAGGTCCTGATGGCCCAGGAAGAGATCGAGGCGGGACGGGCCCTGCTGGAGACCGCGTTGCGCGAGGCGCGCGCGGCGTTCGGACCGGCTTCGCCCGAGGCGCTGCCGTTCCTGCATGCGGTGGCCGAAGCGCATGAGGAATACGGCGATGTCCACCAGGCCTGGCGACTGACGCGCGAGGCGCTCGCCCTCGAGAAAAGACTCTACGGAGCGAATGACCTGCGCATCACCACCAGCCTGAATGCCTTGGGGTGGCTGCATCTGAGGCAGGGGGACTCGGCAGCGGCCGAGCCTCTTTTGCGCGAGTCCATCGCATTGCTGAGTCAGGCGTACGGGCCGGATCATGCGTATCTGAGTATTCCCCTGGCCAATCTGGCCCTGGCGCTGACGCGTGCCGATCGCCACGAAGAGGCGCTCCCCTTCGCGCAAGAGTCTGCACGCCTGGCGGCACTGCACCACGGAGGGATCAGCGACGAAGCGGCGGGCCGGGTCGGTGTGTGGGCCACGATCCTGCAGCGAAGCGGTCGCCTGGACGAGGCGCACAGCCGGTTCCAGGAAGCCGTAGACATCGCCCGCGAGCGGGCACACCAGCTCGGTCGCGAAGGCTCGCTGCCCTTGGCCATGGCCTTGAGCAACCTGGGTCTGTTCCTTTACGAGTGCGGACATCCACAGCAGGCGGTCGAGCCCCTGCGGGAGGCCTTGAGTCTGCAGGATCGAATCAGCGGGGAGGGCTCTCGCCCCTGGGCGGTCCCGGCGTTCAATCTCGCTTCGGTCTTGAGGGAGTTCGAAGACTCACGGGCGGAGGGCGAGGCGCTGGCGGCCCGGGCGCAGGCCGTGCTGACGCGCGGGCGATACGACGAGGGTTGAGCGCAGGACAGGCCGCGGTCGCTACTTGCCGATGCAGAACTTGGAGAAGATCACGCCGAGCAAATCGTCGGCGCTGAATTCACCGGTGATTTCATTGAGCGCGTTCTGACCCAGACGCAGTTCTTCGGCGAGCAGGTCCAAGGCCAGGGCCTGCGGCGCCAGGAATTCATTCGCAGCGACCAGGTGTTGTTCGACGCGGCGCAGAGCGTGCACATGCCGCTCGCGCGCCAGCCAGACGCCTTCGGCCGACGATTGCCAGCCCGCCACTTCGAGCAGCTTGCGGCGTAGCGCCTGCAGCCCCTGGCCGGTGCGCGCAGACAGGGCGATGCTGCCTTCGGGCGCGGGGCCCGCATGCGCGTCGGCCTTGTTCCAGACTTCGATCAAGGCCAAGCCTGCGGGGCGCTTGTCGGCCAGCAGGCGCTGGATTTGCGCGTCAGCAGCCAGGTAGGCCGGATCGTCGCGGCGCGTCAGATCGTGCAAGAACACCAGGGCATCGGCGCGTTCGATTTGCGCCCACGCGCGCTCGATGCCGATTTTTTCAACCGGGTCGTCGCTGTCTCGCAAGCCGGCGGTGTCGATCACATGCACCGGCACGCCTTCGATCTGGATTGCTTGCGTGACCACATCACGCGTGGTGCCGGCGATCGGGGTGACGATGGCGAGTTCGGCGCCTGCCAGCGCGTTGAGCAAGGAGCTCTTGCCCGCATTGGGCTGACCGGCAATGACGACGCGGATGCCTTCGCGCAGGAGTGCGCCCTGACGCGTGCGTTGCATGACGCGGGCCAACTGCGCGCGCAAGCGATCGAGCTGGCCTTGGGCATCGGTTTGCTGCAGGAAGTCGATTTCTTCTTCGGGGAAATCGAGTGTGGCTTCGACGCCCATGCGCAGATGAATCAGCGCGTCGCGCAGCACATGGATCTCGCGCGAGAACTCGCCGGCCAGCGAGCGACTGGCGCTGCGCGCCGCAGCTTCGGTGCTGGCGTCGATCAGGTCGGCGATGGCCTCGGCCTGGGCCAGATCGATCTTGTCATTGAGAAACGCGCGCTGGGTGAACTCACCGGGCTGGGCCACGCGCAAGCCCGGCACGCGCGGCCGGCCGGTGGCGGGATCGGTCTGCGCGCCGGCTTCCAGGCAGCGCGCGAGCAGCAGCTGCAACACCACAGGACCGCCATGCGCCTGCAACTCGAGCACGTCTTCGCCGGTGTAGGAGTGCGGCGCCGGGAAGTACAGGGCCAGACCCTGGTCAATGACGGAGTGATCGTCGGCGCGAAACGGCAGGTAGGTGGCTTCGCGCGCACGCAAGCTGCGGCCACACAAGGTCTGCACCAGCGGCTGCAACTGCGCGCCCGAGATGCGCACGATGCCGACGCCGCCGCGACCGGGCGCGGTGGCGATGGCGGCGATCGGGTCGTGGCGCGAAGCGAGCATGAAACGGAGAGGGTCAAGAGGAAAGGGCCGCGAAGCGGCCCTTTTGTTTTTTACTTGAACTTCGGGATGTTGAATTCCGGTGGCACACCCATGCGCGTGTTGATCAACCACTGCTGCGCGATCGACAACACGTTGTTGGTGATCCAGTACAAGACCAGACCCGCGGGGAAGACGAAGAACATGACCGAGAAGATCAGGGGCATGAACCACATCAGCTTGGCCTGCAAGGGGTCGGGCGGCACCGGGTTGAGCGCGGTCTGCAGCATGGTGGTCAGGGTCATCACCACCGGCAAGATGTAGAAGGGATCTTTGGCCGAAAGGTCTTGAATCCAACCGATCCAGGGTGCGTGGCGCATCTCGACGCTGGACAAGAGCACCCAGTACAGGGCGATGAACACCGGCACCTGCACCAGGATGGGCAAGCAGCCGCCGATCGGGTTGACCTTTTCCTCGCGATACAGCTTCATCATTTCCTGCTGCATCTGCTGGGGGTTGTCCTTGAGGCGTTCGCGCATGGCCATGACGCGCGGGTTGATGGCCTTCATCTTGGCCATGCTCTCGTAGCCCTTGGCCTGCAGCCAGTAGAAGGCGAGCTTGATCACCAGCACCAGGGCCATGATGGACCAGCCCCAGTTGCCCAGGAAGCCGTGGAGCTTGTCCATCAGCCAGTACAGGGGCTTGGCCAGGATGGTGAGCCAGCCATAGTCTTTGACCAGGTCGAGGCCGGGCGCGACGCGCTCGAGCATTTTTTCTTCTTGAGGGCCGGCGAAGAAGGTGGCGGTCACGGCCTGGGTCGCACCCGGCGCCAGGGCTTCGGGCGTCGTGATCAGGCCAGCGGCGTAGCGGTTGTTTTCGGGCTTGCGCACGAACAGTTCGCGCTGCACGCCATTGGGCAGGATCCAGGCGCTGGCGAAATAGTGCTGCACCATCGACACGTAGCCGATGCGCGATTCCTTCTGGTAGTCGGCCTTGTTCTTGTCGATGTCTGCGAATTCGACTTTCTGGAATTTCTTTTCGTCGGTGTAGACCGCCGGGCCGGTGAAGGTGGAATAGAAGGCCGATTCGCCGGGCAGCTTGCTGCCATCGCGCACCAGTTGCAGGTACACGCGCGGCGACACGGGCTCGGTGCCGGTGTTGACGATTTCGTGCTTGACCGCGACGTCATACGCGCCGCGCTGCAAGGTGTAGGTCTTGACCAGCTTGACGCCATTCTTGGCGGGCGACTCGAAGCGCACCATCAGTTCGTTGGCACCCGCCTTGAGTTCGCGCTCGGCGCTGGCGGTCATGACGGTGGTGTGATTGGGGAAGTCACCGCCGATCAGGCCGCTTTGGGCGACATAGAAACGCTGCGGGGTGTCTTCGAGCAGCACGAAGCGGGCCGAGGTTTGTTTGCCATCGACCGCGTCGGCGGCGTGCTGCAGAAACTCGGCGCCCACCACGGAGCCGCCTTCGGTGTCGAAGGTCAGACGCACGACGTCGGTCGTCACGGTAAAGCGCTCGCTCTTGCTGGCGGGCGCGGCGCCCGAGGGCGGCGTGGCGCCGGGGGTGACGCCGGGCGTGGCGCCAGCCGCTTGCGGCACGGCGAT
>CANGSD010000157.1 GCA_947455875.1 Comamonadaceae bacterium | reverse complement strand
GCAGGGCCGCGACGCGCTTGATGATCTCGGACAGGGCCTGCAGGATCAACAAGGCGAATCCCAGGGGCAGCAACAGCTTGACCGGCCAGCGAATCAGGCCACCGGCGTTGGCCGAGGTTTCCTGCTGGATCCAGGACTCGACAAACCAGGGCCACGAGTAGATCACCATGAAATAGGCAAAGGGCAGCAAGAAGACGATGAGCCCGGCCAGGTCCAGCCAGGTGCGCTGGCGGTCATTGAGCTTGGAATAGAGCAGGTCGACCCGGATATGGCCGTTGGTGCACAAAAGCTTGGGCGCCCCCAGCAGCACGGTGCCGCCGAACATGTACCACTGCAGCTCGAGCCAGGCATTCGAGGACAGGTCGAGGGCGTAGCGCGAGAGCGCGTTGCCGGCGGAAACCAGCGCGCAGATCAGGACCAACCAGAGCGCCACGACCGCGGCGGCCCGGCTGAGGCCGTCGATCCGGTGGGCCAAGGCGAGGAGGAATTTCAAGAGGCGTCCTCGGGCAAAGCCTGAAATTTTAGCAAAGCACTCCCTGCGCGAATCCTGCGGCGCGCCCGGTCGCAGAACGACAAAACCTGCGGACAAATAAAAACGGCTCCCCGAAGGAAGCCGTCTTGGGCGACGAAGCTCGCAATCAGAGCTTGGCGCGCGTCATGAAGCTGTCGAAGCCGCCTTCGGCCACGCGGAACCACGCCACCTGGTCACGCTGGAAAGCGACCATGTGCTCGTACATCCGCTTGAAGGCCGGGCTCTTGGCCGAGGCTTCTGCCATCAGCTCGGTGTTGGCCTTGAAGCAGGCGTCCATCACCGCCGGGGGCAGCGCACGCAGCACCGCGCCGCCTTGCACCAGGCGCTTGAGGGCGGCCGGGTTCAGGGCGTCGTAGCGGGCTTGCATCCAGGTGTTGGCTTCGGCGCTGGCGGTCTGCAGGGCAGCCTTGTAGGCGTCGGGCAGGGCGTCGAAGGCCTTGGCGTTCACCTGCAGCGAGAGGGCCGCACCGCCCTCGTTCCAGCCAGGGTAGTAATAGAACTTGGCGATCTTCTGCAGGTTCAGGCGCTCGTCATCGGCGGGCACGGTGAACTCGGCGGCGTCGATGGTGCCTTTTTCCAGTGCGGAATAGATCTCGCCCGCGGGCAGCTGCTGCGTCACCACGCCCAGCTTGGTCAGCACCTGTCCGCCCATGCCGCCGGTGCGGAACTTCAGGCCCTTGAGGTCAGCGACCGTCTTGATTTCCTTCTTGAACCAGCCGGCCATCTGCGAGCCGGTGTTACCCGCCAGCAAGCTGACCACGCCCGACTCGCGGGTGAAGTCGTTAAACAGTTTTTCGCCACCGCCATGAATCCACCAGGCGTTGTACTGGCGGCTGTTCAGGCCGAAGGGCACGCAGGTGCCCATGGCCCAGGCCGGGTCCTTGCCGATGAAGTAGTAAGGCGCGGTATGACCGCACTCGATGGTGCCCTTCTCGACAGCGTCCAGCACCTGCAGCGGCGGGACGATCTCGCCGGCAGCGTGCGCCGTGATCTGGAACTTGCCGCCCGTGAGCTGGCCCACACGGCGCGCAATCAGATCGGCCGTTCCGAACAAGACCTCGACGCTCTTGGGAAAGCTCGAGGCCATGCGCCAACGGATGGTGTCCGAGGCGGGTGCGGCGCTCTGAGCTGCGGCGGTGCCAGCAAGGGTAGCGCCCGCAACGGCAGCGCCGCTCTTGGCGAGGAAGTCACGACGACTCATGGAATATCTCCTTCAGGTTTCGTTGTATTGGCAGGGATCGACGCTCGAGGCGCCGCGCGAGGTCATGCCAACGGTGGCGCGTGACTATAAACCGCCCTACGCGCGCTACAAACGCAAGCCCCTGCCGCAGACCCGGAGGGTGGCGCGCGACTGACACCTATCTGCTAAAACGTTTAGAGAAGCCACGAAAACCAGTAAACTAGGCGCACCTAATTGGGAAACCGCGTTTAGCGGTCGCCCAATGCAAACCATCGAATTAATTTCAACCGGAGACATACTTTTTGTCTACCAATAATTCCGCCAACCGAGGCGACGCTCCCGGCAATCTGACCATCGGCGAAGGTGTCAAGGTGGTCGGCCAGTTGGTCGTCCCCGGCCTGGCCGTGATCAATGGCACCTTGCAGGGCGAACTGCAAGCCGACGAACTGCTGGTCGGCCCCAAGGGCTCGCTGTCTGGCCAGGTGCGCGTGCGCACCGCCGACATCCACGGCACCACCCACGAGACCCTGGAGGCCTCGGAGTTCCTGTGCGTGCGTGGCACCGGCCGCGTCAACGGGCAGGCTCGCTATGGCGAGATCGAGATCGAAAAAGGCGGCGTGATCCGCGGTGCGATTTCGCCCGTGGGTGAGTCGATTCAGCCGGCGCCGGTGGCATTGCCGCCCAGCGTCCCCGCGCCTGCGGATCCCGCAGACAGCGTTGAATAAGGCGCGCGCCTGCGCCTTGCGTCCCCTACACCCACCATGCTGAAGTTTTCCAAGAACGGGCTGCGTCGCTGGACCAAGCTCGTCCTGGGACTGTGGGACCGCGAGTACCACGACTCCCGCATCATCCTGGAGCAGCAGGGCGACCTGAAGTACCTGGTCATTCCTGCCCGCTTCCAGCGCAATTTGGCACGCACGCTGCTGGTCACCGTCTCGGCTACCGCGGTGCTCCTGGTCGGCATGTCCGGCACAGCCGCCTACCTGCACACGCGCAAGCTGATGCTCGAAGACTCCCACAAGGAGATCTACGTCGCCCTGCAATCGGCCGGTATCAATCCGGATGCACAAAACGGCGAATACACGCAAGAAGACATGCTCGAGATGGCCAAGACCATTCGCGAGCGTGACATGCAGATTCGCCAGTACCTGGGTGACTGGACCGAGAACCTCGCCAGCCGCAACAGCCAACTGCGCACCCTCGTGAAGAACTCCGGTCTGAACGAGAAGGTGATCAGCATCATCCAGGGCAATCAGAAGGTGGGCGGCTTCAGCGAAAACTTCAAGCCCAACTCGCTTTTGAGCAGCGCCTTCGCCAAGGAAACGGCGATCAACAGCGAACTCAAAAGCGTGCTCGAAGCCTTGCCCGAAAAGATGCCGCTGGAGGAATATGTCATCACCTCCGACTTCGGCATCCGCAAGCACCCGATCGACAACAAGCCCAACCTGCATGCCGGCATCGACCTGATCCCCTTGGGCAACAAGGACAACGTCCGCGCGGTCAAACCGGGCAAGGTGACCATCGCGCGCTACCACGGTCACATGGGCAATACGGTGATCGTGCGGCATGACCGTGGCCTCGAGACCCTGTACGGACACCTGGACAAGATCCTGGTGAA
Source organism: Comamonadaceae bacterium (assembly GCA_947455875.1). The sequence continues at coordinate 1,203 of CANGSD010000157.1, read as the reverse complement.
AGAGGGCCAGGAAGTGGCGGAGGACGCCATCCTCGGCACCGTGGGCAACACCGGACAGTCCACTGGCAAGCACCTGCACTTCGAAGTGCTGATTGGCAGCTACCAGGTCGACCCCAAGAAAGTCGTTCAGACCGCGCAAAATGTTCGCAAAATCGAAAAATAAGTCTACGGACAACGCCTACGAGGAGCCCGAGGACATGACCCCCGAGACGGCCAACGCAGCCCCCCGAAGCGGCGCCTCCAGCGGCTTCCTCCTGGATAGCAACAAGCCCTCCGTCATCAGCGAGGGTTTCTCGCTGGTGGGTGACATCACGGCCCAAGGCGTGCTGCACGTCGAGGGCATGATCAAGGGCACGGTCACCACCGAGGCCGTCAACATCGGCATCACCGGTGCGGTCGAAGGCAAGATTCAGTGCACCTCGCTGCAGATCAAGGGCGCCTTCGTCGGCGAGGCACGCTGCCAGGAGCTGGTGATTGCCAGCAAGGCACGGGTTCGCGGCACCATCACCTACGAGACCCTGTCCATTCAGCGCGGGGCCTACGTCGAAGGGGAACTCGCCCGCGCGACCTGATTGAGCGGACCGCCCACACGGACTTGAGATGCGTAAGACCTGGACTGAATCCGACGCGCAGCAGCTCAAGACCCTGCGTGATCAAGCGGGCATCCCCCAGGCTGCATTCGCCAAGCGCCATGCGCTGTCCGTCGCTCAGGTGCGTGAGCTCGAGGGCGGCAAGACGGGCTCTTTCTACTCAGAAGATATCAAGGCCCACACGGGTCGCCGGCTGCTAGCGGCATTGGGCTACGTCGCCCCGCCCCCCGCCATAGAGCCGGAACCCGCCGCCGCGCCGGACCCTCGGCCCCAGCCCGAATCGCAGCCTGCACCTCCACCCGAGCCACAAACCGAGGCTCAGATCGAAGCCGCCGCGGCACCGGCACCAGAGCCAGAGCCAGAGGCAACGCCCGAGCCGCCCCTGTCCGAACCCCAGCCCGCCGCAGTGACGCAGGCGCCTGCGCCGCCGGCTGCGTCCGAGTCAACGCCACCCCCGCCGCCCGCTGCGCGCCGCTCCACAAGCCCCTTGGTGTGGATTGCAGCGGTGGCTGTCATCGCGGTGGCGGTCTTGCTCCTCACCCGCACACCGAGCAGCGTCACCGTATCGACAGTCACCGTGCCGGTGAACGCGGCGCCGGTGGCGGCCCCGGCG
>CANGSD010000156.1 GCA_947455875.1 Comamonadaceae bacterium | reverse complement strand
GCCTTCTTGGGTGTCACCGGCGCGCTCGTGAATGATGCGGCGGCGAATATGGTGGCGGTCCTCGGCCAGATTGGCCAGGTGACTGAAGTAGGTGAAGGCGCGGATCACGCTGACCGCCTGCTCAGACGAAAGCGACTTGAGCAGGGTCTTGAGCGCGCGGTCGGCTTCCTGGTCGGCGTCACGGCGGAAGGCCACCGACAGCTTGCGTATGCGCTCGACCAGCTCGTAGGCTTCGACGCCTTCCTGCTCGCGAATCACATCACCCAGCATGCGCCCGAGCAGGCGGATGTCTTCCACCAGGGGTTTTTCGTTGGCGCGGGCGCGACGAACCGGCGAGTCGGGTGGGGTCGGGGGCGGGCTGGCGGGCATGGTGACGGAGTCCTCCTTGTGCCTCTTTGTGCTTAATTTTTCGGCAAACGCCATGCTAGCATCGACCGATCCATTCATATGACGAACAGGTTGCGCCCTTGAGCCCTCTCGTGATTGCCACCCGCGAAAGCCGCCTCGCCCTCTGGCAGGCCGAACATGTGCAGGCCTTGCTGCAAGCGCGCGGCCACCAAGTGGGCCTTCTGGGCATGACCACTCGGGGCGACCAGATCCTTGATCGCAGTTTGAGCAAAGTGGGCGGTAAAGGCCTGTTCGTCAAGGAACTCGAGGTCGCCCTCGAGGAAGGCCGTGCCGACCTGGCGGTGCACTCCCTCAAGGACGTGCCCATGGAACTGCCCGAGGGCTTCACCCTGGGCTGCGTGATGGAGCGCGAGGACCCGCGTGACGCCCTGGTCTCCAACCGTTACGCCCGCCTCGACGAACTGCCCCAGGGCGGCGTGGTGGGCACTTCCAGCTTGCGGCGCGTGGTGCTGCTTCGGGCCTTGCGGCCTGACCTGCGCATCGAGCCCCTACGCGGCAACCTCGACACCCGCCTGCGCAAGCTCGATGACGGCCACTACGACGTCATCGTGCTGGCCGCGGCCGGACTCAAGCGCCTGGGTCTGGGCGCCCGCATCCGCCAGATCTTCGAGCCGTCCGAGATGCTGCCGGCCGCAGGCCAGGGCGCACTGGGCATCGAGGTGCGCAGCAGCCGCCCCGAAGTGGCCCAGTGGCTGGCGCCGTTGGCCCACCAACCGACCTGGCTGGCGGTGGCCGCCGAGCGTGCGGTCAGTCGTGCCATGGGTGGCAGCTGCTCGATGCCGCTGGCGGCGCATGCCCGATTCACCGAAGGCGCCACGCTGGATCTGCGTGCGGCCTGGGGCGATCCGGAGGGCCACACCGCCCTCGTGCAGGTGCAGGCCAGTGCGCCCGTGACCGACTTGGATCAGGCGGCCACTCTGGGCCTGCAGGTCGCCGCCCAATTGCGCGCAGGCGGCGCCCACTGACTTGATCGACGCGACGGCCTCCCCGCGCGTGCCTGCGGTCTTTGTGACCCGGCCCGAACGCGAGGCTCTGCGCTGGGTCGATGCCTTGCGCCAGCGAGGCCTGCAGGCGGACGCCTTCCCTCTGATCGCCATCGCCGCAGCCCCGGATCAGGCGGCCTTGCGGGGGTACCGCGACGCCCTCGCGACCTACCGCGCGGTGATGTTCGTCAGCGCCAACGCGGTCCAGGGCTTACTCGCAGACCGCAACACCCCCTGGCCGGCCGGCACACGGGCCTGGGCCACCGGGCCGGGCACCACCCAGGCCTTGGTGGCTTGCGGCGTACCGCCCGCGCAGGTCGATGCGCCGGGTGCGCAGTCGGCCCAGTTCGATTCCGAGACCCTGTGGGCCCAGGTGGGCGCCGGGGTGCGTGCGGGTGACCGTATCCTGATCGTGCGGGGCGGTGATGCCAGCGGACAGCCGGCAGGGCGCGACTGGCTGGCCGCACGTCTCGAGGCGGCCGCGGCCCAGGTGGATACGGCTGTCGCCTACATTCGTGAAGTCCCTCAATGGGATGCCGGCCAGCGTGACCGGGCCCAGCTTGGCGTGCGCCAGGGCGCCTGGTGGCTTTTCAGCAGCTCCGAGGGTGTGGACAACCTGGCTCGCTTGCTGCCGGGGCAGGACTGGTCGGCCGCACGGGCCTTGTGCACGCATCCGCGCATCGCCCAGGCGGCGCGCGCGGCGGGGTTCGGCACGGTGGCCATGGCGCGTCCGGGCCTCGAAGACGTCGCGGCCTTTCTACAATCGGCGGCATGAGCGACACCCCTTCCCGCGACGACGCGCCTGCCTCGGAGACCGCACCGGCCGCCGGAGTGCCCGCGCCTGCGCCCGCGCCGAGTCCGCGCGCGGGCATCGTCGTGGCGCGCCCCTTGTTCTACCTGCTGCTCGCTCTGAGCCTGGGCGCCCTCGTGGCGAGCCTGCTGCTGTGGCAAAAGCTGTCCGACATCCAGGAGCAACTGGCCCGTCAGAGCGCCGATTCCGGTGCGACGGCTGTCGAGGCGCGCACCCTGGCCCGTCAGGCCCAGGAACTCGCGCGCGAGCTCGCCACGCGCCAGGCGGTCGCTGAAAGTCGACTCGGTGAAGTGGCCTTGCAGCGCACCCAGCTCGAGGAGCTGATGCAAAGCCTCACCCGCTCGCGCGACGAGAATTTGGTCTTCGACACCGAGGCGGCCCTGCGCCTGGCGCAGCAGCAGTCGCAACTCACGCTCAGCCCCGAACCCTTGCTCGCAGCCCTGCGCAGTGCCGAGCAGCGTCTGGCCCGCGCCGGCCACCCCCGTCTGGTGCGGGTGCGCGCCGCCATCACGCGCGACATCGAACGGATCAAGTCCGCATCGGTGGCCGATGTGCCGAGCCTCTTGATTCGGATGGACGAACTCGCGCGCATGGTCGATGAACTGCCGGTGGCCAACGCGGTTGGGCCTGTGGCGGCCGCCAGCGCCACCCGCGCCGCGTCGGCCCCGGCGCCGCAAGCGAGTGCAGCCTGGTGGGAGCGTTCGCTGTCGGTGGTCGCCGACGAGGCGCGTCGACTGCTGCGGGTCAGCCGGATCGACCAGCCCGAGGCGGCCTTGCTGTCGCCCGAGCAGTCCTACTTTCTGCGTGAGAACCTCAAGCTGAAGTTGCTCAACGCCCGTCTGTCGCTCTTGGCCCGCCAGTCGGATCTGGCGCGCGCCGACCTGGCCGCAGCCAGCCAGTCGCTCACGCGTTATTTCGATCCATCGGCCCGTCGCACACAGGCTGCCAGCGCGGTTTTGCAAGACCTGCAAACCCAGTTGCGTCGGGTCGATCTGCCTCGTATCGACGAGACCCTGGCGCTGCTGGACGCCACAGCGGCCAATCGCTGACGCCACCCGAGGACCGACCCGATGCGCGCAGCACTCTGGCTCCTGGCCTTGTTTGGTGTGGCGGTGGCGATCGCGCTGTTCGCTGGCAACAACCAGGGCACGGTCACGGTGTTCTGGCCGCCCTATCGGATTGACCTGTCGCTCAACGTTGTCCTGCTTCTGGGGGTCGCAGCGTTCGTGTTGTTGCATGTGGCCTTGCGCGCGCTGGCGGCCCTGTTCAACCTGCCGCGCGAGGCGCTGCGCTGGCGCAATCAGCAAAAGGAACGCAAGCTGCACGGGATGCTGGTGGATGCGATCGCCCACCTGGCTGCTGGTCGTTTTTTGCGCGCACGCAAGTCTGCGGATGCTGTGTTGTCGCAGGAGGCGTCTTTGCGCGAATCGGGTGTGCAGCTGTCGCAGGGGGCGTCCCTGCGGGCGCTGGCCCACCTGCTGGTGGCCGAGAGTGCGCAGTCCCTGCAGGATCGTGCGGGTCGAGACGAGCACCTGAAGCTCTCCCTGGAACATTCCACCGCCCGCGAGGCCCAGGCCGTACGTGAGGGCAGCCTGATGCGCGCGGCGCGCTGGGCGTTGGACGAGCGGGACCCGAAGGCGACGGATCACTGGCTGCGCGAGCTGCCCCTGGGCGCGGCGCGTCGCACGCTGGCCTTGCGCATGAAGCTCAAGGCGGCGCGCCTGGCGGGTCAGACCCAGGAGGCGCTGGAGACCACCCGCTTGCTGGCCAAGCACCGCGCGTTTTCGCCACAAGCGGCGCAGAGCATCGTACGGGGTCTGGCGATGGACTTGCTGAACGCCGCACACGACATGGCCCAATTGCAGCGGGCCTGGACGTCGCTCGAGCCGAGCGAGCGTCAGATGCCCGAGTTGGCCGTGCACGCGGCCTGGCGTATCGCGGCCCTGCGTGGGGATGCCTCACTCGCGCGGGAATGGTTGTTGCCGGTGTGGGAGCGGCAAGGGAGTCTGGATGCCGCGTTGAAGGTGCGCTTGGTGCACGCTTTCGAGAAGACCGGGCTCGATTCCATCGACAGCGCTTGGCTGGCGCGTTTCGAGACCGCGCAACGCGCCGATCCGCGTGATGCGACCTTGCAGTATCTGGCGGGGATGGCCTGCATGCACCGTCACCTCTGGGGCAAGGCGCAGCAACTTCTGACGCAGGCGGCGCAGGGGCTGACCGATCCCGGCTTGCAGCGGCAGGCGTGGCGGGCCCTGGCGACCTTGGCGGAAGACCGGGGGGATGCGGCTGCGGCGCTGAATGCTTGGAAGCAGGCGGCGCGGGGCTGAGTTTTTCTCTTTTTGTGTT
>CANGSD010000155.1 GCA_947455875.1 Comamonadaceae bacterium | reverse complement strand
GCCAGGGCACGCTGGACTTGATCATCGAGCGAGGCAAAGAGGACATGAAGTCCGAGATGGAGCGCTTCCCCCGTCTGTTTCGCAATGCCGAGAGCGTGCCGGGTCTGACCTGGCCGACCCTGGTGGTGGGCGGAGGCAATCCTGCAAAGGGCGAGGCGCCCGGCAAGCTCACCGTCGATCTCGGTGGCGTCAAGGTGCAGATCTGGCATCCCGGCCCGGGCCACACGCGCGGTGACACCATTGCCTGGGTCGAAGCCGAAAAGGTGCTTTTCTCGGGTGATCTGGTCGAGTACGAGGCCGGCGTCTACACCGGCGACGCCCAGCTCGAAGAATGGCCCGCCACGCTCGAAGCCCTGCGCGCCCTGAAGGCCGAAGCCATCGTGCCCGGTCGCGGCGAGGCGATGAAAGGCAATGCCAACGTGAACAAGGCTTTGGACTACACCCAGCGCTGGGTCGAAACCCTGTTCCGTTGTGGGCGTGAAGCCGCTGCCGCCAATATGGACCTGAAGGCTGCCATGGCCCACACCCGCAAGGCCATGGATCCGGTGTTCGGCCATGTCTTCATCTACGAGCATTGCCTGCCCTTTGATGTGAGCCGCGCCTACGACGAGGCCCGCGGTATCAAGAGCCCCCGCATCTGGACCGCCGAGCGCGATCAGGAGATGTGGGCGTCCTTGCAGGCCTGATCCCACACCCGGCCGGCGCGCCCGATGACGGGTCGGGGGCGATCCACGCCCTTAGCCTGTGCGGCTTTCCTCTCCTGAAAGCCGAGACTGTCTATGGCCGCCCTACGATCCGTGCCGCGCATCCTGCAGCGGCCTGCCGCGCCCCACCCCTCGCCCTGCCCGCCACCCCGCGCCCAGGTACCGGGTCAGGCGCGGCAAAAAGGCGATCTGTGCACGCAGGTTGAAGCGCCCCAGCCAAGTCGCGAGCGCGAAACGGGCGATCTCGAATCGTCTGAGCGCGAGACGCACGGACAGGCCTGAGCCGCGCCCACGCAGGTGCCTCAGCGTGGGGCGCTGAGGTCGGCGAGGTCGCGCTGATAGGCGCGCAGACGTCGTACGGCGCTTTGGCGCTGGGCGGGTGTGGTCACGTTGTGCACGGCCGCCAACAGCGCGCAGTTGTCCTCGGTCACCTGCTCCCGATAGCGACGCGCGCCCGCATCGGGCGGCAACTGCCCGCGGTCCACCAGCGCCCGCACCTTCAGACGGGCTTCTGCGGACGGCAGATTCGCCCCGCGCAACTCGCGCAGGGTTTGCAGCGTGTCAGCGTGGCGCCGTTGCATCTCGGACAGCACCTGGACGGGATCAAAGCGTGAGGCCTCGATCCGCTGGCGCAGCACGGTGCGCTGCGCCTCGTCCAAGCGGCCATAGGCGTCTTCCATGCGATCCAGGAACCGTTTGAACTGCCGCTCGCGCCGCTCGCTGGGGCCCACGTCCACCCAGTCCTTGCGAAACTCCCGGGTGTTTCGTTCGTAGCGCTGGGCCAAGTGTCTGAGCTGCTCGGGGGTGAGCAGGGGGGCGATCGCTGCGATGGAGACCTCAGACTGCCCGGCCAGCGCCAGGAAGCGGGTGCGGCCTTCCTCGGCCAGCTTGCAGACCTGTTCGGGTGTGACGTCGGCGGCCACCATCTGCTCCACGCGCCCCAGCAGCTCGGAATAGCGTGGCAGCTCGTTGGCGCGGTGCCACTGGTGCACGCGGGTCAGTTCGTCGCGCACCGGCCCGCGCTGGGCGTCGTTGAAATCGAGGTAGCCATCGAGCCACCACCAGCCCAGCTCGGGCAGGTTGTTGTACCCCAGCTTGATCGCGCTGCAGCCCCCCAGGGCCGCGGCCACGGCCAAGGCCCCGATAATCCGCAGGAGCTTCGATGCAAGAGGTGTCATGGACAACAAAGGAAACGCGATGGCGTCAGTGGATGGAGTGATCATGGCGGCCGGCAAGGGCACGCGCATGAAAAGCGGCCTGCCCAAAGTGTTGCACCGTTTGGGCGGACGTGCTTTGCTGGCCCATGTGATCGAGTCGGCCGCAGGGTTGAGGCCACGCCGCCTGATCGTGGTCACCGGCCATGGCGCCGAGCAGGTCGATGCCGCTGCCCGCAGCTACGCGCAAGGCGCCGGCCTGGCCGCCTGCGACACCGTGTTGCAGTCGCCCCAACTGGGCACCGGCCACGCGGTGCAACAGGCCCTGCCCCTGCTGCCCGAGGACGGCATCTGCCTGGTGCTCAATGGCGATGTGCCCCTGATCGAGACCGCCACCTTGCAGGCCTTGGTGCAGGCCTGCGGCGGCGAGCGCCTGGCCCTGCTGACCGTGGACATGGCCGATCCGAGTGGCTATGGCCGCATCGTGCGCGAGGGCGAGGCGGTGCGTGCCATCGTCGAACACAAGGACGCCACCGAGGCCCAGCGCCGCATCACCGAGATCTACTCCGGTTTCATGGCGGCGCCCAATCGTCTCCTGCGCGATTGGCTCTCGCGCCTGAAGAATGACAACGCCCAGGGCGAGTACTACCTGACCGACGTGGTCAAGTTCGCGGTGCAAGACGGCGTGGCCGTCACCGCCCTGCGCACGCCCGACCCGGTGCAGGTCGATGGCGTCAACAGCCCCTTGCAGCTGGCGCAACTGGAGCGCGCCTACCAGCTGCGGCGCGCGCGTGCGCTGATGGAGCAGGGCGTGCGTCTGGCCGATCCGGCGCGTTTCGATGTGCGTGGCACGCTGTCCTGCGGCGCCGATGTCGAGATCGATGTGAACTGCGTGTTCGAGGGCGAGGTGACCCTGGGCGACGGCGTGCGCATCGGCGCGAACTGCGTGATCGCCAACGCCCGCATCGCGGCCGGAGCGGTGATCCATGCCTTTACCCATATCGACGGCGAGTCTGCGGGCGTGACCGTGGGCGAGGGCGCCCGGGTCGGTCCCTATGCCCGGCTGCGCCCCGGCGCGGTGCTGGGGGCCGACGTGCATATCGGCAACTTTGTCGAGGTCAAGAACAGCACGCTGGCCGCCGGCGCCAAGGCCAATCACCTGGCCTATCTGGGCGATGCCATGGTGGGCGAGCGCGTGAACTACGGCGCGGGGTCGATCACCGCCAACTACGACGGCGCCAACAAGCACCGCACCGTGATCGAGGCCGACGTGCACGTGGGCAGCAACTGCGTGCTGGTCGCGCCGGTCACGCTGGGCGCGGGCGGCACGGTGGGCGGTGGCTCCACCATCACCAAGGACACGCTGCCCGGCGCGCTGTCGGTGGCGCGTGGCAAGCAGGTGTCCATCCCCAACTGGAAGCGGCCCGTCAAGGGCAGCCGCTAAGGCGCGTTCGACACAGGCCCCAGCGGCAGCCGCGGCGCGAACTTCGCGCGCTTGACGCTGAAAAAAGCCTTCACATTGCGCACATTGGCCTCGGCCGTGAACAGGCGCTGCTGCAAGGCCAGGTAGGCCGGCATGTCGGCGGCCCGTACATGCAGGATGAAATCCGGGCCGGGTGACACCCGGTAGCACTGTTGCACCGCGTTGTCCGCAATGACCCGCGTCTCGAAGTCCGCCAGGTGCTCGGCGCCCTGGCGCTCCAGGGTCACTTCGACGATGGCCTCCAGCCCATGCCCCAACACCGGCGCGAGCCGGTCGGCGCTGAGGATCGCCACCTGCCGCTCGATCAGGCCCGCTGCCTGCAGGCGCTTGACCCGCCTCAGGCAGGTGGGCGGCGAAACATGCAGACGCTGCGCCAGGGCGAGGTTGCTCAGGGAGGCGTCTGCCTGAAGCAAGTCCAGGAGCTGCAGATCGGTCGGGTCGAGAAATGAAGGATCTATTTCTTCCACTATTTTGAAATTTTATGTCTCAATGTCCGTATTGAGAAATAAAAAATCAAAAAAGAGTTTAAAAAGAACCCTTGTTACGCAACGCGCCACCTAAAGTCGGCGGCACTGAAGGAGTGACCCCCCATGTGTGGCATCGTCGCCGCGGTCTCGGATCGCAACATCGTCCCCATCCTCGTGCAGGGCCTGCAGCGGCTCGAATACCGCGGCTATGACTCGTGCGGGGTGGCCGTCCACGCGGGTGGCCTGCAGCGCGCGCGCAGCACCGAGCGGGTGGCGGAATTGATGCAGCAGGTGACGGCCGACGGCCTGACCGGCACCACTGGCATCGCCCACACGCGTTGGGCCACGCACGGCGCGCCGGCGGTGCACAACGCCCACCCGCATTTCAGCCACGGCCCTGGCGCCACGCCTTCGGACCGCGCAGGCCGCATCGCCCTGGTCCACAACGGCATCATCGAAAACCACGACGAACTGCGCGCCAGCCTGCAGGCCCGTGGCTATGTCTTCGCCAGCCAGACCGACACCGAAGTCATTGCCCACCTGGTGGACAGCTTGTACGAAGGCGATTTGTTCGAGGCGGTGAAGGCCGCCATCACCCAGTTGCACGGTGCGTATGCGATCGCGGTGTTCTGCAAGGACGAACCGCACCGCGTGGTGGGCGCGCGCGCGGGCTCGCCCCTGGTGCTCGGTGTGGGCGAGGGCGGTCGCGAGCATTTCCTGGCCCGCGATGCGATGGCCCTGGCCGGCGTGACCGACCAGATCGTCTACCTGGACGAAG
>CANGSD010000154.1 GCA_947455875.1 Comamonadaceae bacterium | reverse complement strand
TAACGCCCTGCATCCTTCGCACTACGACTTCACCTCGGTCTATGACGTGGTGATTTTTCGGCGGCTGTCGACACCGGCCGAAGTGGATGCGGAGCTGGCCCCCGCACCCTCGCGGAGCAAGGGCGCGCAAGCCCTGGCGGCCTTTCGCCGGATCCGCACGCAGGCCATGAGCTTTGCGGTGTTCGATCGCCTGTTGATCACCGTGCATCCACCGGCCTGCCCGATGATGCGCACGCTGGTCGAGCGCTACGCCCGGGACGCGCTGCAAACCGGTAACGCGCAGGCCACGACGCGCAGCCGACTGCCCACCGGGCCGTCCGATCTGATGCTGCGCATGGTCGACACCATGGTGGACGGCTACCTGGAGTTACGCCGACACCTCACCACCGAGCTGACCACCTGGCAAGAGCGACTTCTGCGACCCAGCGCAGGCACGGCCGACTGGAGCGCGCTGATGCTGGCCCGCACGCAGATCCACAACCTCGAGGACATGTGCGAAGAGCAAGCCGACGCCATGCAGGAGTGGTTGGACACCGCGCGTGACCAGCCGCCGCCGATGCTCTCGCAGGCCGAGCGCGACGCGCTGGTGGCGCGCGCCAACGACGTGATCGAACACATACAGCGCGTGATCAGTCAGGTGCGCCGCATGGAGCAAGGCGCCGAGGCGGCAGTGCAGATTCACTTTTCGGCGCAGAGCCACCGCACCAACGCGGTGATGCGCACGCTCACCGCGATCACCGCCATCTTCCTGCCCCTGAACCTGGTGACGGGCATCTTCGGCATGAACTTCGATGGCATGCCCCTGCTGCATCAGGCGCAGGGCTTTTGGATCACGCTGGCCGCGATGACGGCACTGGCCGCAGGCATGGGCCTGGTGTTCTGGCGCAAACGCTATCTGGCGCGTAGCGGCCGTTAGGCCAGGTGCTTGGCGAAGAAGGCCAGCGTGCGCTCGCGCGCCAGCTGCGCCGCCGCCGCGTCATACGAACCGCGCTGGTCGCAATTGAAGCCGTGGTCGGCGGCGTAGACATGCACCTCGACGCCGGGGTGGGCCTTCTGGAAGGCCTGCACGCCCTCGAGCGGGATCCAGTGGTCACGCTCACCAAAATGTGCGAGCACCGGCACGCGCGGGGTGCGCGCGATCTCCGCAGGGGTGGTGATGCCGCCGCCGTAATAGGGTGCGGCCGCCGACAGACCCTGGAGCAGGCAGGCCGCACGCCATGTGAGCAGGCCGCCCCAGCAATAGCCGACGATGCCGACCTTGCCCGCCTGCGCGGCGTGGTCGATGGCGGACTGGATATCGGGCAGCACGCCGGGTGCGGGCAGCCCCTCGACCTGGCCCTTGAGCGCAATGCCGGCGCTCATGTCGTCCGAGCTATAGCCCAGATTGACATCGGCTTTGACGCGATGGAAGGTGGAAGGTGCCACCGCCAGATACCCCTGCGCCGCATAGCCATCGGCCACCGCGCGAATGTGCGAGTTGACGCCGAAGATCTCCTGCAGCACCACGACGGCGCCGCGGGCCGGGCCCGCCGGTCGGGCCACGTAGGTCGGGAAGGCATGGCCGTCAGCGGCCTTCAGCTGAATCCATTCACCCATGGTCTGTCTCCTCTTGTATGTCGGCCAAGCTTACACGCCGGGCGGCGTGGCCCTGGCAGACCCAAGAAGCGACCTATTCGACCAGTCGTGACAGCAGCACGGTGTCGCGCCAGCGCCCGTTGATGCGAAGGAAATCGCGCGCATAGCCCTCGACCACGAAGCCCAGACGCCGCAGCAGGCGCGCGCTGCGCAGGTTTTCAGGCAGGTGCGTGGCCATCACGCGGTGCAGCTTGTGGCGATCAATGACCTCGCGAATGGCGGGCTCGGCCATCGCGTGCATCAGGCCGCGCCCCTCGAGGAAGCGATCGAGCAGGATGCTGAAGGTGCAGCCCTCGAAATCGCCATGCTCGATCGACCAGAAACTGACCAGCCCTCCGATCTCCAGGGTCTCGGGTGGCGCGGACGCGGTCTTGGGAAAGCCCACCAGGTGCACCGCCTGTCCGGCCTGCATCGCGGCTTCGCGGCGCGTGAGTTCCGCCTCCCAGTAGGCTGCGTCCTCGACGTCGGGTGTCTGGCTCATGGCCATGCGCAAGTGAAAGCGGTTACGCGTGTGAAAGCGCGCGTAGGCCGCGGCCATCGAGGGGTGACAGCCATAGACCCACCAGGCCTCGTTGTCCATCCACACGCTGGGTTCGCTCATGCGGGCTCCTGAGCGAGCAGACCGAGCTTGTGCCAGGTGGGCGCAACCTCCTGAAGAAAGCGACTGGCATGGGCCTCGGGTTCTTGCAGGCCCAGTGCGCGCAAGGCCGCAGCGAGTTCGTCCTGCGTGCGTGCGCCCTGCTCCCAGGCCAGCAGGCACAGGCGGTCCGGCGCGGCGACCTCCAGGGCCATGCCGGTGACGGGGCTGGCGAGATAGCGCAGGGTGTCCGCTTCTTGCGAGCGGCGAGCGATCACGTGATTGAGGGCATGCGAGCGCGCGCGTGCGGTGCCGGTACGACGCAGGTCGTCGGCAAAGACGGGAGCCAGCACGTTGCCGGCCACCAGCGTGGCGACGGTCTGTAGCACCGGCTCGGCAGGCCCCTCGCTCAGGCCCGCCTGCGCCATCAGGGCGCCCAGCGACACCGGTTCGGTGCACGGACCCAGCGCCTCCAGCAGCTTGGCGACGATCGTCGCGTCGAGCTTCACGGCGCCATAGGGCGTGGACACCGTGGCCTGCACAGAGGCTGCGGGCCGCAGCAGCACGAGGGCGACGTCCTTCAGGCGCGCCTCGCGCTCGCGAGCGCTGAGGCGGTCGGCGCCGCGCACGAAGACATCACGGCGAAAGCGCCGATTGAGGATGAAGTCGTGGGTGGTCTCGCGCAGCGCGGGATTGAGATCGAGGTCGTCGATGCGGCAAGCGCGTCGTCGCTGCGCCACCAGCCCTGCCAGGTCGCTCTTGTGCACGGAGCAGGCAAAGCCCAGACCGGCGGCCTCCAGGCTGCGCGCGACATCGGCGAAATACGTGAGGTGCCAGGAGCGGTTGAAGTACTCGTGGGCGACGACATGGATGTCGTCACGGCGCATGTCATCGAGCATGGCGCCAGCGCGAGCATCTTGCTCGAAGAAAGCGGCACCGCCGCGGCGCAGGCGCTCGGCGAAGGCGATGGCGCCGCGGATGCGGCTGGAGGTGGCGTCGCCGGGCGCGCCCGCCAGCTCGGTGTGCAGGCGCATCAGGTCACGCAGAGGTTTCTCGGCCGACCAGCCCGGCATGATGTTGTAGCTGATGTAGACCACGCCGCCGATCTTCAAGCGCCGACGCATGAATTCGACCAGGGCATGGCGCGCGGACGAATCGATCCAGGACCAGACACCGTGCAGGGTGATGAAGTCGAACTCGGGCAAGTCTTGGTCGAGAAGCTGCTCGAAGCCGTGAGCCAGCCAGTGGGCGTCGATGCCGGCCTGCTGCGCCAGGCCGCGGGCGAACAAGGCGTGATCGGGGTTGAAGTCGGTGCCCCAGAACTGCCCGCGCGGATTGGCCGCCGCGTTCAGATTGCCGGACACCCCCTGGCCGTAGCCCAGCTCGCAATAGGTGTAGTTGCCGCGGGTGGGGTCGCCGGCGCCATGGGCCAGGCCGTTGAACAGGAGCGCAAAGCGCAGAAAAGAGGGCGCTAGCTCATGGTAGTAGCCGTGGGAGTAGGTGAGGTCGGCCACATAGCCACTTGACCAATTTGAATTCATTTTGATTTTGGTTAATTCAAAAGGGTTCACACCATAGGGGCGGTCCAGGGAAAACGCAAGGACCGAAAACCGGGGGCATCCGGCAACGCCTAGACTCGGCCGCTTGTGTTTTTTTTCTGGCTCCGAGCAGTCCTTCCCCGATGAACGCACCTACGAATTCCCAGCCGACCTCCATTGACCACTGGATCGCCGGACAGCCCACAGCCGGTCGCAGCGGCCGATCTGCGGACGTCTTCAACCCCGCCACCGGCCAGGTCAGTGGCCGGGTCGCCCTGGCCAGCGCCAGCGAAGTGGATGCCGCCGTCGCCAACGCGCAGGCCGCCTTCCCGCAGTGGGCCGATACGCCGCCCCTGCGCCGCGCGCGCGTGATGTTCAAATTTCTGGAGTTGCTCAATCGCCACCGCGACGATCTGGCGCGCATGATCACCGCCGAACACGGCAAGGTGTTCACCGATGCCCAGGGCGAGGTGACGCGCGGCATCGAGATCGTGGAATTCGCCTGCGGCATTCCGCAATTGCTCAAGGGCGGCTACACCGACCAGGTGTCCACCGGCATCGACAACTGGACGATGCGCCAGCCTCTGGGCGTGGTGGCGGGCATCACGCCCTTTAACTTCCCGGTGATGGTGCCGATGTGGATGTTCCCGGTGGCGATCGCCGCGGGCAACACCTTCATCCTCAAGCCCAGCCCGCTGGACCCGAGCCCCTCGCTGATGATGGCGCGCCTGCTCAAGGAAGCGGGCCTGCCCGATGGCGTGTTCAACGTGGTGCAGGGCGACAAGGATGCGGTCGACGCGCTGCTCGAACACCCCGATGTGCGCGCCCTGTCCTTTGTG
>CANGSD010000153.1 GCA_947455875.1 Comamonadaceae bacterium | reverse complement strand
GCGGGCCGCACTGCGCAAGATGGCCAGCTGCTTGACCGCCATTTCCTGCACCGCCTCGGGCGACTGGCGCCATTTGAGGTCCGGGTTGCGGCGCACCGTGCCCAGGCCCGAGCAGGGCGCGTCGACCAGCACCCGATCGATCTTGCCGGCCAGTCGCTTGATGCGGTCATCGCGCTCGTGGGCGATGGCGGCGGGATGGACATTGGACAGGCCGCTGCGGGCCAGGCGCGGCTTGAGTGCGTCCAGGCGATGCGCGGAGGTGTCGAAGGCGTACAGGCGGCCGGTGCTGCGCATGCAAGCGCCAATGGCCAGTGTCTTGCCGCCGGCGCCCGCGCAAAAGTCCACCACCATTTCGCCGCGGTGCGCGTCGAGCAGGGCGGCCAGGAGCTGTGAGCCCTCGTCTTGCACCTCGATGGCGCCGCGCGTAAAGACCTCGAGCCGCGTGAGCGCGGGCTTGTCGGCCAGGCGCAGGCCCCAGGGGGAATAGGGTGTGGGCTGGGCTTGAATGCCGGCGCGCGCCAGCTCCTTGCGCACATCCTCGCGCTTGTCGGCCAGGGCGTTGACCCGCAGGTCCAGGGGCGCGGGACGCAGCAGGCTCTCGGCCAGCGGCCAGAAGTCGGGGCCGACCTGGTCCTTCAGGGGCTGCACCAGCCACTCGGGCAGGTTGTGGCGATGGCGCTCCAGGAGATCGGCCTCGGACACGGCGTCGCAGGCATCGAGCCAGGTCTTTTCGGTGTCGGTCAGCGCGCTCTTGAGGAAATCGCGCGGACCGGCAAAGCCCAGGATGGCCATGCGTCGCTCGCGCGGGCCGCTGCCCGAGGGCGCGAAATGGTCGTATTGCAACTTGCGACGCAGCACCGCATAGACCGTCTCGGCCAAGGTGGCGCGCTCGCGCGGACCGAGCTGACGATGGTCACGAAAGTAGCGGGACACCACGGCGTCGGCCGGGTGGTCGAGTTTCAAGACCAGACCGACGAGTTCGGCGCAGGCCTCGAGCAGGGCTTTGGGATGCATGGGGCAATCTGTAGGCGCTACGACGGGCGCAGCAGGCGGGCGATGGCCCGGGGATAGAGAACGTGTTCCTGGGTCAGGACGCGGGCAGCCAGCGACTCGGGCGAGTCATCGGGCATCACAGGCACGATGGCCTGATCGAGGATGGGGCCGTGATCGAGGTCGGCGGTGACGTGGTGGACGGTGGCGCCCGCAAAGCGACAGCCCGCCTCGAGCGCGCGCGCGTGTGTACGCAGGCCCGGGAAGGCGGGCAGCAGGGAAGGATGGATGTTGACCAGGCGCCCAGCGTAACGCGCCACGAAGGCGGGCGTGAGGATGCGCATGAAGCCGGCCAGCACCACCAGCGCCGGCTGGTGAAGGTCAACGGCGCGCGAGAGGTCGGCTTCAAACGCCTCGCGCCCCTCGAAACGCTGATGGTCCACCACCTCGGTGGGCAGACCCAGCTCGCGCGCCAGATCCAGGCCGGGGGCATCGGGCCGGTTGCTGATCACGGCGGCGATGCGCGCACCCAGGCGGCGCTCCCAGTCGTCCTGGCGCGCCGCGCGCGCGATGGCGGCCATGTTGGAGCCGCCCGAGGAGATCAGGATCACGAGATTCTTCATGGAAGCCCCGATTATCCCCAGCGCGTCGCAGGCGCCGACTTGTCGCCCCACGGACACGCGGAAAAGCACGGGCGTGCTACAAACTTCGCTGGCTTGGAGACACCCCCATGGATTTGGCTTTCACCCCCGAAGAACAGACCTTTCGACAGAGCGTGCGCGAATGGGTGCACACGAACCTGCCGCAGGACATCGCCCACAAGGTCCACCACAACCTGCACCTGACGCGCGACGACATGCAGCGCTGGGCGCGCATCCTGGGCAAGAAGGGCTGGCTCGGGCATGGCTGGCCCCAGCAATTTGGCGGGCCCGGCTGGAATGCGGTGCAAAAGCATTTGTTCGAAGAAGAATGCGCCCTGGCCGGTGCGCCGCGCGTTGTGCCCTTTGGGCCGGTGATGGTGGCGCCAGTGATCATGGCCTTTGGCTCGCCCGAGCAGCAAAAGCGCTTTCTGCCTGGCATCGCATCGGGCGATGTGTGGTGGAGCCAGGGCTATAGCGAACCGGGCTCGGGCTCGGACCTGGCCTCGCTCAAGACCCGCGCCGAACGTCGCGGCGACACCTACATCGTCAACGGCCAGAAGACCTGGACCACGCTGGGCCAATACGGCGACTGGATCTTCTGCCTGGTGCGCACCGACAGCTCGGGCAAGCCGCAGACCGGTATCTCGTTCCTGTTGATCGACATGAAATCACCGGGCATTCAGGTGCGGCCGATCATCATGCTCGATGGCGGGCACGAGGTGAACGAGGTCTGGTTCGACAACGTCGAAGTGCCGGCCGAGAACCTGGTGGGCGAAGAAAACAAGGGCTGGACCTATGCCAAACACCTGCTGTCGCACGAGCGCACCAACATTGCGGACGTGAACCGCTCCAAGCGCGAGCTCGAACGCTTGAAGCGCATCGCCAAGGCCGAAGGCGCCTGGGACGACATCCGCTTTCGCGACGAGATCGCCAAGCTGGAAGTGGACATCGTGGCCCTGGAGATGCTGGTGCTGCGGGTGCTGTCGGCCGAAAAATCCGGCAAGAACTCGCTGGACATCGCGGGCCTGCTCAAGATCCGCGGCAGCGAGATCCAGCAACGCTACTCCGAGCTGATGATGCTGGCGGCCGGGCCCTACGCCCTGCCCTTCATCCGCGAGGCGATGGAAGCGGGCTGGCAAGGCGGCTTCCCCGGCGGCGCCACCGGCCTGGCGCCGCTGGCGGCCACCTACTTCAATATGCGCAAGACCACGATCTACGGCGGCTCCAACGAGGTGCAACGCAATATCGTGGCGCAGACGGTGCTCGGTTGATCCGGTCCGCACAGACCCCAAGGAACTGATATGGACTTCGATTTTTCCGACGACCAGGAACAACTGCGCGATGCCGTGCGCAAATGGGTGGACCGCAGCTACGACTTCGAGCGGCGGCGCGCGGCGGTGCGCGCGGGCGGCTTCGATGCCGCGGCCTACCGCGAGCTGGCCGAACTGGGCCTGACCGGCCTGTACATCCCCGAAGCGCATGGCGGCATGGGCATGGGTCCGGTCGAGGCCATGGTGGTGATGGAGGAACTCGGTCGCGGCATGGTGCTCGAGCCCCTGGGTCAGACCCTGATCGCCAGCGGCGTGATCGCCGGCTACGCGCCGCAGGCGCTGCAGGCGCAGTGGTTGCCTCGGATGGCCACCGGCGAAGCGCTGGTGGTGCTGGCCCACCAGGAGCGGGCCGCGCGCTGGCAACTCGATCGCTGTGAGGCGCAGGCCACGCAGGCGGGCGACACCTGGCGCGTGACGGGCACCAAGAGCGTCGTGCCCGCAGGTGACCATGCGGATGCCTTCCTGGTGCCGGCGATGGCGCAGGGCGCGATGGGGCTGTGGCTGGTCCAGCGCCAGGATGCCGGTGTGGCCACGCGCGGCTACATCACCCAGGACGGCAGCCGCGCCGCCGAGGTGGTGATGAAAGATGCGCCGGCCACGCTGGTCACGCGTGAGGGGCTGACCGCCCTGGAGCACGCGGTGGACATCGGCATCGCCGCGGTCTGCGCCGAGGGTGTGGGCGTGATGGACAAGACCATGGCGCTCACCGCCGACTACATGAACACGCGCAAACAGTTTGGCGTGGCGATCGCGAGCTTTCAGGCTCTGCGCCATCGCATGGCCGATATGAAGATGCAGCAGGAGCTGGGACGCTCCATGAGCTACTACGCCAGCTTGAAGCTGAACGCGCCAACCGAGGAACGCCGCACGGCGATGGCCCGGGCCAAGTACCAGCTCGGGGTGGCCATGCGCTTTGTGGGCCAGAACGCGGTGCAACTGCATGGCGGCATCGCGGTGACCGACGAATACATCGGCAGCCACTACTTCAAGAAGCTCACGCAGCTCGAATTGAGCTTTGGCGACAGCCTGCACCACCTGGGGCAGGTGTCGGCGCGGATGAAGGAGACGGCGGGAGTATTCGCGTAGCAGGCTCCCCCCCGAAGCGGCCTGCGCGCAATCCTAGGCGCGCAATCTCACGCGTACAGCCTTGAAGTGCGCGGGAGATGCGCCATCAGGAACTCCATCTGGTCGGCCAGGATGCGGCGATTACGCAGGATGAAGTCTTCCCAGAGACTGGGCACATAGGGCGCATACAGCAGGGGCATATTGGCCTGCTCGGGGGTGCGACTGCTTTTGCGGTGGTTGCAGGCGCGGCAGGCGGTGACGACGTTCATCCAGTGGTCGCGACCGTTTTGCGCGAAGGGGATGATGTGCTCGCGTGTGAGTTCGGATTCGTGGTGCTGGCAGCCACAGTAGGCGCAGGTATTGCGGTCGCGGGCAAAGAGCTTGCTATTGGCGAGACCGGGCTTGAGATCAAAGGGGTTGATGTTGGGGACGCCCTTGGTGCCGATGATGCTGCTGACCGCGATGACCGACTGCTCGCCGGTGGCGGCGTTGTGACCGCCGCGAAAGACCGCCACCTGCGCACCCACCTCCCAGCGGACCTGGTCGGCGGCGTAATGCAGCACGGCCTGTTCGAG
>CANGSD010000152.1 GCA_947455875.1 Comamonadaceae bacterium | reverse complement strand
TTCACCACATCGAGCCCGCCTCGCTGGCGCGCCTCATGCCCGATCTGCGGCCGCACCTAGGGCACTGCCGCTTCTACAACTGCACCCACCTGCACGAGCCCGGTTGTGCGGTGCTGGGCGCGGTGGGACAAACAGGCGAGAACCCTGTGAGCCCTAACCGACACCGGATCTACGGCGAGCTGTTCGAGGCCTTGTCGCAAACGCGGTGGTGACCTGAGGCGGGCGCGGCGCGCGCCCCGGCCTCAGCCCAGAAGGCGGGCCAGTGTGAGCAACGCAAGCAGCACCATCCAGAGCACCACCGAGCGCCAGACCAGGCCCACGATGCTGCGCAGATGCGCCGGCTCGGCCTCTCGGCCCGGCGTGCTTTCGCTGTCTGCGCTGTCACCCGGGGTCGGCTCACCAGCGGCAGCGCCCTGCTCGGTGGCGGCTGAACGCAGCGCCTCACCGCCCAGACGCACGTTGACAGCCCCCGAAGTGGCGGCCAACACCACACCGTCGTTGTCATTGGGAAAACGTTGCGCATGGTGGCGCCAGCAATCGATGGCTTCCTCGAAGCTGCCCACCACCGCGAAGGCCAGGGCCGTGGTGCGGGCCGGCACCCAGTCGATCCAGTACCAGGCGCGGGCCGAGGCCGCTTGCAAGCCGGTGCTGACCGGGTGGGTGGCGCTGCGATGCAGCCAGTAGCGGGCCACGAATTCGGCCAGTCGATACAGCACCGCGCCGGCCGGCCCGAAACCCAGTGCGGCGAAGATGCTGTAGCAGGCCAGCACACCAAACACATGTCGGTGAGCGGCCAGCACCGAGTACTCGATCACATGCCGTAGCAGCTCGCTGCGAGGCAGATCGGCCACCTCGACACGTTGCCACTGCGCAAGCAGCTCGCGGGCCTGGGCTTCATCGCCCGCATCGAGCGCGTCGCGGATGGCGGTGAAGTGGTGGCTGAACTGGCGAAAGCCCAGCGTGAAATACAAAACCACCGTGCTCCAGACGATCGCCAAGGGCCAGCCCACGAAGCCATCGAGCAGCCAATAGATGACGGCGGCCGCGAGGGTCGGGCCCACCACGGTGAGCGCCCAGGCGACCCACCCGTGATGAGATTTGCCTGCGTCGAAGTTTCGGCTCACCCAGCGGGCCCACAGGCGCAAGCCGGCGTGCACCGGGTTGCTGCGGGCCAGAGGCCGCGCCTGCTCAATCAGCAGGGCGAACAGGATGGCAAAGAAACTCATGCCGGAATGATACCGACCAGGGCGCAGGCGCCGCGCCCGGCTCAGGCGGCGAGGAAGCGATAGAGATTGCGCAGCATGCCGGCGGTGGCGCCCCAGATGAAGCGTTCGGTCTCGCCCTCGCGATAGGGCATGGAGAAGAACTCGCGCGGGCCGCCGGGTGTGGCCACCGCGTGGCGGCGGTGGTGGGCGGGGTTCATGAGAAACGCCAGGGGCACCTCGAAGGCGTCGGCCACCTCGTGGGCATTGAGTACCAGGCGATGGTCAGGATCGACCAGGGCGACCACTGGGGTGACCACGAAGCGGGTGCCCGTGGTGTAGGTGGGCAATTCGCCCAGCGCCTGAACATGCTCGCGCGCCAGGCCCACTTCTTCGTAGGCCTCGCGCAGGGCGGTGTCCACCGCATCGACGTCGGTGTCGTCACGCCGCCCGCCGGGAAAGGCAATCTGACCTGAGTGGGTGGACAGGTGGGCGGTGCGCTGGGTCAAAAGCAAGGTGGGCTGCTCGCGCGCGATCACGGCCACCAGCACCGAGGCATGGGCCAGTTGGCGGTCGGTAAAGCGTGGCTCGGCGCGCACCTCGGGGTCCCAGGGCGGGGGCGAGAGAAAGCGTGCCCGCAAGGCCTGTGGCGACAGCGCTTGCGGCGGTACCGCCGGCAAGTGGGCATCGATCCCCACCACCGGCTGCAGGCGCGGGTCGAAGTTGGGCAACTTCGAGAAGGGGACGAAGGCAGGCTCGTCGGCAGGGGGGTGGGACATGGGAGGCCTGAAAAAACAAAACCGCCGCGAGCACAGGGCTGGCGGCGGCTTGGGGCGACCCGGCACGAGGCCGGCGAGCGCTTATTCGGCAGCGGCCGCCTTGGCGGGCAGCTTTTCCTTGATGCGAGCCGACTTGCCGCTGCGATCGCGCAGGTAGTACAGCTTGGCGCGGCGCACATCGCCACGGCGCTTGACTTCGATGCTGGCGATCAGCGGGCTGTAGGTCTGGAAGGTGCGCTCGACACCTTCGCCGCTGGAGATCTTGCGCACGGTGAAGCCGCTGTTCAGGCCGCGATTGCGCTTGGCAATCACGACGCCTTCGTAGGCCTGCACGCGCTTGCGGTTGCCTTCAACGACGTTGACGTTGACGATCACGGTGTCGCCAGGGGCGAACTCGGGGATCTTCTTGCCCAGGCGGGCGATTTCCTCTTGCTCGAGGGTTTGGATCAGGTTCATGGTTTCCTCAGCGATCGTGCCCGCGCTACACAAGGGGCCCCAGGGTGGCTCCAGATCCGGCAAACGGACTGGGAGCGCACGGACGAGGCGGCCGGGCAGAGGATCGGAAAGCCAAAGATTATAGCCCGGCGGCCGGGGGGGTCTCCAGACGGGCCAGGAAGCCCTCGTCTTGACGGTCCAGGCGGCCGGCCTGGCGGGCGGCGGCGATCAGTTCGGGGCGCAATCGGGCGGTGGCGGCCAGGCGCTGGTCGCGGCGCCAGCGCTCGATCCGGGCATGGTGGCCGGACAGCAATTCTTCGGGCACGGCCTGCCCGCTCCAGGTCTCGGGGCGGGTGTAGTGGGGGCAATCGAGCAGGCCGTCCAGGGCGGGGTTGAAGCTGTCCTCCTGGTGGCTGCCGGCGTCGTGGAGCACCCCGGGCTGCAGGCGGGCCACCGCATCGAGCAGGGCCATCGCGGCAATCTCGCCGCCAGACAGGACAAAGTCGCCCAGGCTCATTTGCACGTCGACATGCTGGTCGATGAAGCGCTGGTCAATGCCCTCGTAGCGGCCGCACACCAGGATGGCCCCAGGCCCTTGGGCCTCGCGGGCGACCAGGGGGTGGTCAATGCGCTGGCCGGTGGGGGAAAACAGGACCACCGGGGCCGCGTCGGCGCCCCGCTCGGCGCGCACCGCCTGCAGGCATTGCCGCAGGGGCTCGGCCAGCATGACCATGCCCGGGCCGCCGCCAAAAGGCCGGTCATCCACCCGTCGATAGGCACCCTCGGCGAAATCGCGCAGGGGCCACAGACGCACATCCACCAACTTGCCCTCGAAGGCGCGGCGGGTGACGCCCGTCTCGAGAAAGGGCTGGAACAACTCGGGGAACAGGGTGATGACGTCAAAGCGCACAGCCGCACCTGGGGTCAGTAATCGGGCTGCCAGTCGACGGTGATGCGCCGCCCCGGCAGGTCCACCGCGTCGATGAAGGCGGAGACAAAGGGAATCATGCGTTCGATGGGCTTGTCACCCTCCTGGGCGACCACCACCAGCACGGTCTGGGGCCCCGTGGACAGCAACTCACGCACATCGCCCAGGGCCAGGCCCTCGCGGTTGACGACAGCCAGGCCGATCAGGTCGACCCAGTAGTACTCGTCGGCGCCGGCGGTGGGAAAGCTGGAGCGGGGCACGAAGATGCGGGCGCCGCGCAGGGCCTCGGCCGCATTGCGGTCTGGGATGTCCTCGGCGCAGGCCACGACGCTGTCGGCGTGTTCCTTGGCCTCGCGCACCCGCAGCAGCACCGTGCCGTCGAAGGTCTTGGCGCCTCGCTCGGAGGGCTGCAGGTACCAGCGCTTGGAAGAAAAAAGCGCTTCCGGGGAAGCGCTATGGGGCAGGATCTTGAACCAGCCCTTGACGCCCCAGGCATCGAGCACGCGCCCCACCTCGACGGCATCGTCGGGAAGCGGGGCGGCTTCCAGGGGCAGGCTCATGCAAACGCCCAGGGCGTTGAAAGGCCGATCAGGCGGCCTTGGCAGCGGACTGCTTGACCAGACGCTCCACGGTCGGAGAAGCCTGGGCGCCCACGCCTTGCCAGTAGGTCAGACGGTCTTGCGCAATGCGCAGGCCCTCTTCGCCCTCTTTGGCGTTCGGGTTGTAGAACCCGAGGCGCTCGATGAAGCGGCCGTCACGACGCACGCGCTTGTCGGCGACGACGATGTTGAAAAACGGACGGCCCTTGGAGCCGCCGCGAGAGAGTCGAATGACGACCATGATTTATCCTTCGGGTGGAGGGTCCACTTAAGACGCAATGCGTGAGACGCGATGCGCTTTTGTAAACCCGACAATTTCTTCCAGCGTTTGAGACACGCGACACGGCCACCCGGCCGGCGACACGCTGAAAAGCCCACGAGTATAACCTTTTGACACGCATGCCCCGAATCCGCCCCAGCCGCGACGAGGACCTGCCCGCCATCAGCGCCATTTACGGCCACCACGCGCTCCACCCCACCCGCACCTTCGAGACCGTGCCCCCCACCGAGGCCCAGATGGCCGCCCGCCGCGCCGACGTGCTGGCCAAGGGTCTGCCCTATCTGGTGGTGGAGGACGAAGGGCAGGTGTTGGGTTTCGCCTACTGCCAGTGGTTCAAGCCCCGCCCAGCCTACCGCTTCAGCGCCGAGGACTCGATCTACCTGCACCCAGATGC
>CANGSD010000151.1 GCA_947455875.1 Comamonadaceae bacterium | reverse complement strand
TGCCGGCGCTGGCGGGCAATGCTTGGGGGCGTCGCCCCGGTCCGCCGGACGCCCGCACGGTGGTGGCAGCCGATGCCACGTTGGCACCCGCCTGGGCGCAGCGCACGCGGCCCACGCTGTTTGTGCTGGTGGTGGGCGAGACGGCGCGCGCTCAAAACTTCTCGCTCAATGGCTATGAGCGCCAGACCAATCCTCAACTGGCGGACCGGGAGGTGGTGAATTTCCCTCATGTGACGGCCTGCGGCACGTCCACCGAGGTGTCCTTGCCTTGCATGTTTTCGCCGTTCGGTCGGCGCGATTACGACGAGGACCGGATTCGCTCTCACCAGTCGCTGCTTCACGTGCTGGCGCGGGCGGGCTTTCAGGTGCAGTGGCGCGACAACCAGTCGGGGTGCAAGGGCGTGTGCGACGGTCTGCCGATGGCGCAATTGTCGAAGGCCCAGGTGGAGGGCCTGTGTCCCGAGGGGCAGTGCCTAGACGAGGTCCTGCTGCACGGGATGGACCAGGTGCTGGCCGATGCGCGCGGGAATCTGTTCGTGGTGATGCACCAACTCGGAAGCCACGGGCCCTCCTATCACCGACGCTATCCGGCGACGTTTCGCCGCTTCACGCCGGCGTGCGAGACGGACGATCTGCGTCTGTGCACGCCCGCGGAGATCCGCAATGCTTATGACAACAGCATTTTGTATACCGACCATGTGCTGGGCCGGGTGATCGATTTCTTGAGGGCGCGCCAGGACCGCTACGACACCGCGATGCTGTACGTCTCGGATCACGGCGAATCCTTGGGCGAGGGCGGTCTTTACCTGCATGGTGTGCCCTATCGGCTGGCACCCGAGGTGCAGCTGCAGGTGCCGATGGTGGCGTGGCTGTCGCCCGCCTTCCGTCAGTCCTTTGGCGTGGATGCGACCTGCCTGCAGCGCGAGGCACAGCGGCCGGTGAGTCACGATCACTTGTTCCACTCGGTGCTGGGCTTGCTGGATGTGTCGACGGCCACGTATGACCGCAGCCATGACATGTTCGCACCGTGTCGCACGGCGGTGACGGCACCTGCTGGCGCAATGCCGCTTAAGTTGCCCTAAAAAGCACCCGAACCTGTAGCCCGCCACCGGGCGCATCACACAGTTGCACCTGTGCGTCGTGACTTTGCGCCACGGCTTTGACGATCGCCAGACCCAGCCCGCTGCCATAGCCGCGAGCGCCGGTGCCGCGCGCAAAACGATCGAAGACGCGTTCGCGCTCGCTGGCGGGGATGCCGGGTCCGTTGTCGGTCACGACCAGGGCGGGGCGACCCTCTAACAGCATGGCCGCGACGTCGATTCGTCCCCCGCGCGGTACCTGGCGCAAGGCGTTGTCCACCAGGTTGTCCAGTAGAACGGAGAGTTGATGCGCATCGCCATTTACGCGGGGGGCTGCCTGGCTGGTGGCGCCCAGGTCGATGCCTGCCGCGTCGGATTGCGCACTGAAGCGGCTGACGGTCTCGCGCACGAGGTCGACGAGGTGTACCGGCGCAAAAGGTGGACGGGGCGCTTCTGGCGCGACGCGTGATAGCTGCAACAAGCGCTCGACCAGATGCTGGGTGCGGTCAATGCCTTGCTGTAATTCGTCCAGCGCCGATTTGCGTTGGACGGGATCGGTGGCGCGCTCGACGGCTTGGAGTTGTAGCCGCAGGGCGGTGACTGGGGTGCGCAGTTCATGCGCCGCATCGGCCACGAAATCACGTTGCTGCGAGAGGGCTTGACCCAGGCGGCCCATGAGATCGTTGATCGCTTCCACGAGGGGGTAGAGCTCCAGTGGCTGGGTGCCCAGCGCGATCGGATGCAGCGATTGGGCGCTGCGCGCAGCGACTTCCGACGTGGCTTGGGACAGGGGCCGCAGGCCGCGTTGGAGCGCCAGCGTCACCAGGATAGCCACCAGCGCAAGTACGGCCATGGAGGGCCCGACCAGTTCGGAGGCTGTCTCGCGCGCCAGGGTGTCGCGCTCGCTGGCGCGCTGCGCGGCTTGGACGATGGCGTCTTCTAGAACGACGGTGTAGAGGTACCAGCGTTCGCCGCCTGCGCGCACCTCGCTCAGGCCGCTGCGCGATAAAAAGGGCAGAGGAATCCGCGGATCCGAGCTGGCTTTGAGCATGCCGTCGCGCGACCAGACGGCGGTGACGAATTCGAAGGAGCCAAACTCCTCGTAGACCTTGGGCAAGTCCTGGGCCAGTCGGGCCGGTGGCGCTTCGTGATCGCCGCGATGGTGGACAACGGCCAGGGCGACTTGCTTGAGGTTGTCTTCAAAGACTTCCTGCATCTCGTGTTTGAGCAGCCACCAGGTGGCGGCGATCAAAAGACCTGCGCTGACCACCAGCGCGCCCAGCACCCATCCGAGTACTTGTTCGTGGATGGAGCGCGCGGTCTTCATGGCCCGACGGCCTCGCCAGGCGCGGTCGGAGCGACCACCTTGTAGCCCACGCCGCGCGCATTGCGGATGGTGTCGGCGCCAAGCTTTCTGCGCAGGTGGTGCAGGTGGACTTCAACAGCGTTGCTGCCCACTTCTTGTTGCCAGCCATACAGCGCGTCTTCGAGTTGCTCGCGTGAGAGCACGGCGCCGGGGCGCTGCATGAGGGCTTGCAGCAGGGAGAACTCGCGCGCGGAGAGGCTGACCTGCTCATCGTGCAGGCGCAGTTCACGCCGAACGGGGTCGAGCACCAGGCCCCCACATTCGAGCAGGGGCAGTCCGCTGCCAGCCTGGCGACGGGCGAGCGCACGCAGGCGCGCGATCACCTCGTCCAAGTCGAAGGGCTTGAGTACGTAATCGTCGGCGCCCGCGTTCAGGCCCGCGATGCGATCGGCGACGGCGTCGCGGGCGGTGACCACCAGCACCGGGAGGTGATCGCGGCGTGCGCGCAGCTCCCGCAGCACCGTCATACCGTCCTTGCCGGGTAGACCCAGGTCCAGGACGGCCAGTTGGTAGACACCATTCGTCAGCGCACGCTCGGCCGACGGGCCGTCGGTGACCCAGTCGACGGTAAAGCCGGCATCGGTCAGGCCCTGCTGCAGGGCCTTGCCGATCATGCGGTCGTCTTCAACCAGCAGCAGGCGCATGACGATCTCGGGCGAGGAGCCAGGACAGGGCCCAGGCCCAGGTCCAACAGATCCAGGCGGTCCAGAGGGTGTGGCTCATGAAGTGGGCGCCACGCAGTTGCTGCGCCAGCCCGAGAAGCAGGCCCGCGACCAGAGCGCCCCAGAGCCAGCGGCGGGCTCCGTTGGAGCCAGGTGGCCAGGCCAAGAAACCCGCGATCCAGGCAAAGCCTGCCGAGGCATGGCCCGCAGGAAAGCAGTGTCCGGGCCCGCCGTCCATCCGTGCCCACTGCCAGTGCGAGACCCAAGCGAAGGCGCCACCGAAATCGCGCAAATCCCAGGGGCAGCTGGTGGCACTCAGGCGCTTGAGGGCGGCTGGCAGCAGCATGCCGCCGATCACCACGGCCAGCAGCCACACGCGCCGCCCGCGGGTGAGGGCGCGAAAGGGGCCAAGGGGGTAGACCACTGCGACGACGAGCATCCCGACCAGCAGACCGGCCAGCTTGCGAGCGCCATCGTGCATCACCTCGGTCAGAAACACGTGATCGCGCCAGGGAAAGCCCGTCGGCGTGGCGACGAGTTGGGCCACTTGCAGGTCCAGGCCCGTCAGGTCCCAGGCCAGCAGACCGAGCAGACCGAGGACGGTGACCACAGCGGCGGGGTGGCGTGAGAGGAGGTGATGCAAGAGGCGGTGCGGTCGGTGGCGTTATGGCGCAATTATCGCTGCGGCCATCTCGCGCAGATGCGTCACCAGGTCGGGGCGCGCTTGCAGGCGCGCTGAGGCATCCAGTGGTGCGCAGGCCTCGGTGAAGGGATCGAGGTCGGCTCCCGCGGGGTCGATCCCGTTCCAGGCCCGGTGCAAGGCGCGCCAGCCTTCGGGGGCCTGCTGCCAGGCGAGGAAGGCTTCGAGCTTGGCGTGGTGGGCCTGGTCGTCTTGCGGATAGATCTGCCACACGAAGGGACGGCCCGACCACAGGGCCCGCACCAGCGAGTCCTCGCCCCGAACGAAGTTCAGGTCGCAGGCCCACAGCAGGTGGTCGTAGTCGGTTTGTGTGAGGTGGGGCAGGTGGGTGATGGCCAGCGCGCCCCCGGCCGCGCCCTGCGGCAGGACCGCTTCGAGGGCGGCGCGGGCCCGCCCCGGCGTGACCAGCAGTCGGGTGCGCTGCGCCCCGGCCTGCCAACGTGCGATCAGCGTGGCCAGGCTGGCCGGCTCGTAGCAAAACAGGCTGGCCAGGCGCTCGCCGTGGGCGGGCAAGCCCATGGCGGCCCGCCACGCTCCGGGGTCAAAGGCGGCACGCCGCGCCGCGAAGTCACGCTCCAGGATCAGGCCACCGGTGCGGTCGGTGAAGCCGGGATAGCAAAAGCGCTTGGTTAGCCCGGTGGCAGGGCCGCTGAAGATCGGCGAGGTTAGGCCGTGGCACCTCTGCACATAGGCCTCGGCGCTGAGGTATTCCAGGTTGATCCAGGCGGGCTGGCGACCGCGCGTACGCGCCGCCTGGGCGATGGCGGCCTGGAAGGCGGGGTGCGGGTCGCAGCCGAAGGCCTCGATCACC
>CANGSD010000150.1 GCA_947455875.1 Comamonadaceae bacterium | reverse complement strand
TGACGGTGGTCAGCACTCGAGCCGCGCCCAATTGGCTGGCCATTTGCACTGCGTAGTGACCGACCGCGCCGGCACCGCCGGCGACCAACACGGTTTTGCCGGCGACACCGCCGTCCATCAGCACACTGTGCAAGGCCGTCAGGGCCGGTATGCCCAGACAGGCACCGGCCTCGTCGCTGACCGCGTCGGGCAGGGGCACGGCTTGCGCGCTGGCCAGGCACACCCACTCGCAGGCCGTGCCATGAGGTCGGCCCCACGCGGCATTCCATAACCAGACGCGTTCACCCACGCGACGCGCTGGCACGCCCTCGCCCACCGCGTCGATGACACCCATGCCGTCGCTGTGCGGGATCACACGCGGAAACGGCATGCCCGATCGCAGACCCATGCGGGATTTCACGTCGGACGGATTGACGCCCGACCACTGCACACGCACCCTCACCTCGCCGGGGGCGGGCTCGGGGCGGGGCAGTTCACCCACCTGCAACACCTCGGCCGCGGGCCCGACACGCTCGTAAAAAGCTGCTTTCATCTCATTTCTCCACCGTGTGCTGCGGCGCTCGCGTGCAGGCAGATCGCTGCCGCCGTGGCCACGTTCAAGGATTCTTCGCCACCGGGCTGCGCGATGCGCACCGCCAAGGCCGATCGGGCCGCGACCTCGGGGCCGACGCCCTGACCTTCATGCCCCAGGGCCCAAGCGCAGGGCCAGGGCAGCTGGGCGCGATGCAGCAGCTGGCCGCCGTGGCTGCTGGTGGTGATCACCGGCACCGCCAGTTCCTCGATCAAATCGGGTTGCGCCGACTCGATCAGGCGCAGGCCGAAATGCGCGCCCATGCCGGCACGCAGCACCTTGGGTGACCACAAGGCCGCCGTGCCTTGGATGGCCACCACCTGGGTGAAACCAAAGGCCGCCGCGCAGCGCAGGATGGCGCCCACATTGCCCGCGTCTTGCACGCGGTCCAGGATCACGGTGGGCGCTGACGGATCGAGTGCGGGCGGCGCGGGCAGCTCGATCACGAACCCCATGCGCGCCGGCGAAGGCAGGCCACTCACACCCTCCAACAAGGCATCTGCGATCACCAGATGTTCGGGCGCAGCCTGGACCCACTCGGTGGGGGCCTGCGGCCACAGGCTTTGTGCGAACACGGCCACTTGCGCCCGCCCGCCGCGCGCCAGCAAAGCCTGGCACAGGTGCTCGCCCTCGAGCCACACCTGACCGGTACGCCGGTACTCGGTGGCATCTTGGGCGAGTTTGCGCAGGCGCTTGAGCCAGGCGTTGTCACGCGAGGAAATGAGGGTGGGGCCGGTCGCGGTCATGCGTCGACTTTCGCGGCCTGGGCCAGCAGGGCCGCGGCCACAGGGGCGAAACTGCGTCGGTGCTGCGGGCAGGCGCCGTGATCGCGCAGGGCCTGCAGGTGCTCGGGTGTGCCATAGCCCTTGTGTCCGGCAAATCCGTACTGCGGAAATTCTTCGTGCAACTGCGCGCACAAGCGATCGCGGTGCACCTTGGCCAGGATGGACGCCGCGCTGATCGCGGCAACTTTCGCGTCGCCGCCCACGATGGCCTCGGCCAGTATGTCCAGCGTGGGCAGACGGTTGCCATCGACCAGCACCTTCACGGGCTTCAGGCGCAGGCCCTCCACCGCGCGCTGCATGGCCAGCATCGTGGCTTGCAGGATGTTCAGGCGGTCGATCTCCTCGACGCTGGCCTGCGCGATCGAGCAGCACAGGGCCTTGGCGCGGATCTCGTCAAACAGACGTTCGCGCCGCAGCGCGGTCAGGGCCTTGGAGTCGGCCAGACCGGCAATGGGTTGGGTGTCGTCCAGGATCACCGCCGCGGCCACCACCGGGCCGGCCAAGGGGCCGCGACCGGCCTCGTCCACGCCGGCGATCAGACCCATGGGGTCCCAGGCGAGGCGGGCCTGCTCGCCCCGCAGGCGTGTGCGTGCGCGGTCAGGCTTGGAGGACTTGGGCGATCGCATCGGTGGCGAGGGTGGGGGTGTCGCGGCGCAGGTCGGTGTGCAACTGCGCGAATCGTTGCTGGACGGCCGCCATTTTGGCAGGGGCCTCGAGCCAATCGAGCACGGCGCGCGCCAGGCGCTCGGGCGTGGCCTCGTGCTGCAGGAGTTCGGGCACCGCCATGTCCTGCAGCAGGATATTGGGCAGGCCGACCCAGGGCTGCAGGGCCTGGCGCTTCATGATCTGCCAGCTGATCGCGTTCATGCGATAGGCAATCACCATCGGCCGCTTGAACAGGGCCGCCTCGAGGGTGGCAGTGCCGCTGGCGATCAGGGTGAGGTCGCAAGCGGCCAAGGCTTGGTGCGACTGGCCCGCCAGGATCTGCAGGCCTCCTGCGCCTGATATCTCCAGGCCGGCGCGCGCTGCGGCCGATTCGATCGCGGCGCGCAGGGCTGGCAAAGCCGGCACGATGATTTTCAAACCGGGCCGCTCCCGCTGCACGCGCAGGGCCGCCGCAAAGAAGACGTCGGCCAGGTACCGGATCTCGGAGGCCCGACTGCCAGGCAACACCGCCAGCACCTCATCGCCCTCCTCCAGACCCAAGGCGCGCCGGGCCGCCGCGCGATCGGCCTGCGCGGGGATCACATCGGCCAGGGGATGACCCACATAGGTGGCTGCGATGCCGTGCTGCGCCAGCAAGGCCGGCTCGAAGGGGAACAGGCACAGAACATGGTCGACACTGCGGCGGATTTTGTCGATACGCCCGGCGCGCCAGGCCCAGATCGAGGGGCACACGAAGTGCACGGTGCGCATGCCGCGCGCCTTCAGGTCGGCCTCGAGATCGAGGTTGAAGTCAGGCGCGTCCACACCCACGAACAGGGGCGGACGATCGGCCAGCAGGCGATCACGCAACTGACGGCGGATGCCCACGATCTCGCGGTAGTGACGCAGCACCTCGACGTAACCGCGCACCGCCAGCTTGTCATGCGGCCACAGCGCCTCAAAACCCTGAGCCGCCATCTGCGGCCCGCCGATGCCATAGGCCTGCATGTCGGGCCAGCGGCGTTTGAGGCCCGCGAGCATGAGGCTGGCCAGGAGGTCGCCGGACACCTCGCCGGCGACCATGCCGACCCGCAAGCCTGTCATCGCACGATGCCGCGCTGGGGCGATACGCCGCCGAGAAACGACAGCATCATGTCCACATCGGGGCGGGCTTCCGGGGTGGTGTCCACCAAGCGGGCCACGCGCGCTTGGGCCTGCTCCAGGGTCAGGTCTTCTCGGTAGAGGGCCTTGTGCATGGCCTTGACCGCGGCCACGCGCTCAGGCGAAAAACCGCGCCGGCGCAAGCCCTCGAAATTCATGGAGCGCGCCTGGGCCGGCTGGCCCTGGCTCATAACGAAGGGGGGTTGGTCGGCGAAGAGCAACGAGCACATGGCGGTCATGCCGTGGGCGCCGATGCGCACGAACTGATGGACGACGGTGAAGCCGCCCAGAATCACCCAGTCACCCACTTCCACATGGCCCGCGAGCTGCGAGTTGTTGGCGAAGATGGTGTGGTTGCCGACGATGCAATCGTGAGCGATGTGCACATAGGCCATGAGCCAGTTGTCATGGCCGATCCGGGTCACACCACCGCCGCCGGGCGAGCCGATGTTGAAGGTGGTGAATTCGCGGATGGTGTTGCGATCGCCGATCACCAGTTCGCAGGGCTCACCTGCGTATTTCTTGTCCTGAGGGATCGCGCCCAGGGAGGCGAACTGAAAGATGCGGTTGTCGCAGCCGATGGTGGTGTGGCCTTCGATCACGCAGTGCGGACCGACGGTCGTGCCGGCCCCGATGCGCACATGCGGACCGATCACCGTGTAAGGCCCGATCGAGACCGAGGGATCGATCTGCGCGCCCGGCGCGATGACGGCGGTGGAATGAATCAGGTCGCTCACGGCCCGATCACTCGATGCGGCGCATGGTGCACATGAGTTCGGCCTCGCACGCCACCTCATCGCCCACGCGGGTCACGCCCTTGAATTTGAAGATGCCGGCCTTGGACCGCTCCAGGGTCACATCCAAAGTGAGCTGGTCACCCGGCTCCACGGGGCGCTTGAAGCGCGCGCCATCAATGCCGGCAAAGTAGTAGACCGTCTTGTCGTCGGGCGTGACGCCCTGCGAGTCGAAGGACAGCAGCGCCGCGGCCTGCGCCATGGCCTCGAGGATCAAGACCCCCGGCATCACCGGACGGTGCGGAAAGTGACCGGTGAAAAACGGCTCGTTCATCGTCACGTTCTTCAGGGCCACGATGCGCTTGCCGGTCTCGATGGACAGCACCCGGTCCACAAGCAGGAAGGGATAACGATGCGGCAGTTGCTTGAGGATCTGGTGGATGTCCATCATGGCTTGTTCTTTTCGAGGGCTTTGATGCGATCGCGCAGGGAATGAAGCTGGCGCAGCGTGGCGGCGTTCTTTTCCCAGGCGGCATTGTCGTCGATAGGAAAGACGCCGGTGTACACGCCGGGCTTGTGAAGGGAACGACTCACGAGGGACATGGCCGACACGTGCACGTGATCGGCGATCGTCAGATGGCCCACGATGCCCGACTTGCCGCCGATGGTGCAATGCGCGCCGATGCGGGCGCTGCCCGCGATGGCCACGCAGCCGGCGATGGCGGT
>CANGSD010000149.1 GCA_947455875.1 Comamonadaceae bacterium | reverse complement strand
CTTGCATGGGGAATCAGCGCTTGTATTCCGGTCGGTCATTCTGCTGGGGTTTCAGGGGCGCGGCGGTCTTGCCGCCGTTGCGCTCGGCACGCCACTGCGCCTTGCGGGCCGTCCACTCGGCCAGGCGGGCGTGGGCCGTCTTGCTCTCTTGCAGCATTTGGAATTCGTCGGCGAACTGCGCGGACAACTCCAGCCGCACGCCGTTGGGATCGAAGAAATAGATGCTGTGAAAGATGTGGTGGTCGGTCACGCCCAGCACCTCGACCCCGTGCGCCTCCAGTCGGGCCTTCATGTCTTGCAGGGCCTGGATGGAGTCGACCCGGAAGGCGATGTGGTTGACCCAGCGCGGGGCGTTGGGCGAGGGCAGGGCCGCCTCGTCGTCGCCCAGGTCAAAGAAGGCGATGAAGGAGCCGTCCTGCAACCGAAAGAAGAAATGGGTGTACGGGCAGTACTCGCCGGTGCTGGGAACATGGTCGCTCTGAATGATGTGATACAGCGGCAAGCCCAGGATGTCTTCGTAGAAGTGACGGGTTTCCTCCGCATCGCGTGCGCGGTAGGCGTAGTGGTGAAGCTGGTGGATGGCGGCCGGCGGCGGCAGGCTCGAGAGAACGGACGCGCCGGGCGCGGCAGACAGGACAGCGGCCATGGATGTCTCCGTGATTTACTAATGCGTAACGAATTTACCATATCGTAATCTAAGCGAATCTGCGGTCCATAATCGATTGATGAGGGATATAGGCAGTATTCCCCGGATAGCCAAATTCAATGCAGGGGATTGAAGCGTCCAATTAGACGCGGCCGTCGTGCCTTCGTTAACCTCGCACGGTCCTGATGCCAAAGCGGCGACAGGCATTGCTTTTTCATCCACTCACAGGAGATGTTCCATGCCAGCTCTTAAGGGCTCTAAGACGGAAGAAAACCTGAAGGCCGCCTTCGCAGGCGAGTCCCAGGCCAACCGCCGTTATCTGTATTTCGCAAACAAGGCCGACGTTGAAGGCCAGAACGACGTGGCAGCCCTGTTCCGTTCCACCGCTGAAGGTGAGACGGGCCATGCCCACGGCCACCTGGAGTGGCTCGAGCAGTGCGGCGACCCCGCCACCGGTCTGCCGATCGGCACGAGCCGCCAGAACCTGACCGCCGCTGTTGCTGGCGAGACCCACGAGTACACCGACATGTACCCCGGCATGGCCAAGACGGCCCGTGACGAGGGCCATGACGAAGTGGCCGATTGGTTCGAGACCCTGGCCAAGGCCGAGCGCTCGCACGCCAACCGCTACCAGAAAGCCCTGAACGAGCTGGTCGACTGACCCTCGGGATGTTGCGTGTTGGGTATGGCCTTCGGGCCGTGCCCAATGCACAACACCCCCATTGCCTCGAACAACAACACGGAGTTACCCCATGGCACGCGAAGGCAGCTTGGAAGCGCCCACCCGTCACCCGATCGACTGGAAGAACCCCGAGTTCTATAACGAAGAAGCCACCCTCCATGAGATGGAGCGCATCTTCGATATCTGCCATGGCTGCCGCCGCTGCGTGAGCCTGTGCGGATCGTTTCCGACCCTGTTTGATCTGGTCGATGAAAGCAAGACCGGTGAAGTCGACGGCGTGGACAAGAAGGACTACTGGAAGGTGGTCGATCAGTGCTACTTGTGCGACCTGTGCTACCTGACCAAGTGCCCCTACGTGCCGCCGCACGAGTGGAATCTGGATTTTCCGCACACCATGCTGCGCGCCAAGGCGATCAAGTTCAAGAAGGGCGAGGTCGGTGCCGCCGAGAAGTTCCTGGCCTCGACTGACACGCACGGCAAGTTCGCTGGCATTCCGATCGTGGTGCAGGCGGTCAACGCCGTGAACCACACGAAGGCAGCTCGCAGCGTGATGGAGTCGGTGCTTGGCGTGGACCAGAACGCCTGGTTGCCGAGTCTGGCTACGCGCAAGTTCCGCTCCTCGGCCGCCGAGTCCAAGGACTTCCCGGTCAAAGATGGCGCCAAGACGCCGGGCAAGGTCGCGATCTACGCCACCTGCTACGTCAATTACAACGAGCCGGGCATCGGCCACGACCTGCTCAAGGTGCTCGATCACAACGAAGTGCCCTATGTGCTGGTCGACGAGGAGCAGTGCTGCGGCATGCCCAAGCTCGAACTGGGTGACCTGGAGTCGGTGGACCAGAACAAGCAGGCCAACATCCCGGTGCTGGCGAAATACGCCCGCGACGGCTTCGCCATCTTGTCGGCCGTGCCCAGTTGCACGCTGATGTTCAAGCAGGAACTGCCGCTGATGTACCCGGACGATGCCGAGGTGCAGCTGGTGAAGGAGGCGATGTGGGATCCGTTCGAGTACCTGATGGCGCGCAAGCGCGACGGGCTGCTCAAGACCGAGTTCACCCAGCCCCTGGGCAAGATCAGCTACCAGGTGCCGTGCCACGGGCGCGTGCAAAACATTGGCAAGAAGACCGAGGAAATGCTCAAGATGGTGCCGGGTACTTCGGTGCACACCCACGAGCGTTGCTCGGGCCATGCCGGCACCTTCGGCGTGAAGAAGGCCTATCACGAGCAGGCCATGAAGATTGGCAAGCCCCTGTTCAAGAAGATGGCCGAACACCAGGACGGCGGCGCCCCGGACTACATCACCTCGGACTGTCCGCTGGGCGGCCACCACATCGCCCAGGGCTTTGAGCGCAATGGCCTGGGCAACCCCGAGATGCAGCACCCGCTGACCCTGGTGCGCAAAGCCTACGGGCTCAAGTAATAGAGAGGATTGATCGATGCAAATGACCGGAACCATCACCCCCGACAGCCTCATGACGCTGGAGGCTTATAGCAAGTGGCGCAAGGACCACAAGGCAGACGTGTTGTCGCACCGCAAGCTGCGCAGCCTGCACCTGGGTGACCACATCACCTTGCAGTTCGAGAGCGAGACCACGATCCGCTACCAGATCCAGGAGATGCTGCGTATCGAGAAGATCTTCGAAGAAGACGGCATCGCGCAGGAAGTGGAAGCCTACGCGCCGCTGGTGCCCGAGGGCAGCAACTGGAAGGCCACGATGCTGATCGAGTACCCCGATGTCAACGAGCGCAAGCGCGAGCTCGCGCGCCTGATCGGGGTGGAAGACCGCATGTTCGTAGAAGTGGAAGGCCATGGGCGCGTCTACGCCATCGCCGACGAAGACCTGGACCGCGAGACCGAGGAAAAGACCTCGGCGGTGCACTTCGTGCGCTTTGAGTTCCCCGCCGCTGCGGCCGCCGCTGTGAAAGCCGGCGCGAGCGTGAAGCTCGGTTGCGACCACAAGAACTACCCGGCGCACATCACGATTGCGCCCGAAGCCCTGGCTTCGCTGGCAGGTGACCTGAAGTAATTCGGTGAGTGTGGGCGCCGGGCTGCTTGCAGTCTGGCGCCCTTTTTTTTAGCCCGGCGGGAACAGGTCGACGCGATCCGTGATGATGCCGTCGGTACCCAGCGCCAGCAGGTGCTGGGCGACGAATTCGTCGTTGACCGTATAGCTTAGGCACCGCATGCCGTCGGCGTGCACGCGGGCCACCCTGTCGGCGGTCCATAACGCGTAGTGACACACGATGGCCACGCAGTTCAGTCTCTGCGCGGCCTCCTGCCAACCCTCCCACAAGGTGTCGAGCAGCAAGCCGCGTGGCAGCTGCGGTGCAACCGCCTGCGCGCCCGCGAGCGCCTCGGGCTTGAAGGAAGTGAGCAGGGGCGGCACGGCGGCGCCTTGCCAAAGACGCAGCGCCAGCGCCGCGACCGCCTCGCCGGTTTCGCGTTCCTGGCCGGGCGTGGGCTTGAGCTCGATGTTCAGATGGTGGCCATTGGCCAGGCACCAGCGCGCCAGCGCCTCGAGCGTGGGCAGGGGCTCGCCGGCATGGGCGCGCGAGTGCCAGGCGCCGGCATCGAGCTGCGACAGGGCTTGCCAGGACAGATCACTCGCGATGCCGTGGCCGTTGCTGGTGCGCTCCAGCGTGGCGTCGTGCAGCAAAAAGGGGAGGCCGTCGGCCGAGAGCTTGGCATCGCACTCGAACATGCGATAGCCGTGCGATGCGCCCAGGCGGAAGGCGGCGAGGGTGTTTTCGGGGGCAAGTTTGCCGGCGCCACGGTGGGCGATCCAGCGGGGATAGGGCCAGGGCTGCATGGGGTCAGGCCTCTCGGCGCTTGCCGGTTTGGGCGTCGAAGTGATGCAGGCTGTCGGGGCGCGGAGCCACGGTGAGCGTGCTGCCAGTGGCCGGCGCGGGGCGACTGGCATCCAGGCGCACGATGACCGGTTCACTGCCCAAACGGCCGTAGACCAGGCGCTCGGCACCCAGAAGTTCGACGGTTTCGACCTGCAGGTTCCAGCCGGTGTCGGCCACCTCCAGGTGCTCGGGCCGCACGCCCAGGATCTCACCCGCGCGCGCAACGGGCGCCTGGCGCAGCAGGTTCATGGGCGGCGAGCCGATGAAGCTGGCGACGAAGGTGGAGGCGGGTGTGCGATAGACCTCCTCGGGCGTTCCGAACTGCTCCATCACGCCGGCATTCATCACGATCATGCGCTGGGCCAGCGTCATGGCCTCAACCTGATCGTGGGTGACAAAGAGCGAGGTGATGCCCAGCTCGCGGTGCAGCTTCTGGATCTCCAGGCGCGTCTGGGCGCGCAGCTTGGCGTCGAGGTTGGACAGAGGTTCATCGAACAGAAATACCTGGG
>CANGSD010000148.1 GCA_947455875.1 Comamonadaceae bacterium | reverse complement strand
TCCGGCAAGGAAATCATCATCGGCACCCGCGCCGACCACTCGAAAAAGCACTGCTTGAACCACATGCCACGCTCACCAAGCATCTCGCCGTGGTCGCCCGTGAGGACCACCAGGGTGTCCTGGGCCAGTCCGGTCTGCTCCAGAACCTCCAGCACGTGGCCGACTTTTTCGTCGACGTAGCTGGTCATGCCGTAGTAGGCACGGCGCGCACGGCGCACATCGTCCTCGGTCACGGTGTAGAGGTTTTGCGCGTGCGCCACATGCAGCCAGCGACTGTGTTCGTCGAGCTTCGCATAGTCGATGGGCGCGACGCGCGGCATGTCAATGTCCTCGTCGCGGTACAGATCCCAAAAACGCTGCGGCGACACAAACGGCGGGTGCGGGTGCGTGAACGATACCGTCATGAAAAAAGGCCGCTGCTGCGGATCCCGCGCGAGGTCGTGCAGCCGCTGCATCGCCTTGTATTCGACCTCATCGTCGTAGTCGATCTGCAGGCTGCGCACGCACGGGCCCGCCTCGAGCACGGGCCGCATGCTCACACCCGTGGGTCGGTGCTGCGGACCACGCGTCCAGTCGGGTGTCCAGGCGAAGTCGGCCGGGTAGATGTCGGTGGTGAGGCGCTCCTCGAAGCCATGACGCTGGTCGGGTCCGATGAAATGCATCTTGCCGCACAAGATGGTGCGGTAGCCGGCGTGCCGCAGGTAATGCGCCATGGTCGGCACGGCGGCGGGAAACTCGCTGGCGTTGTCCCAGGCCTCGATTGCGTGCGGCAAGCGGCCCGTGAGCAAGGACGCCCGCGAGGGCGCACAGATCGGGAAGTTGCAGTACGCGCTGTCGAAGACGACCGAGCGACTCGCCAGTCGATCCATGTGCGGGGTCTTGACGACCGTATGACCATAAGCCGGCAGCGCCGGCGCGGCCAACTGGTCGACCATGACAAACAGGATATTGGGTGCGCGGGGTGTCGGGGTAGAGGTCACGGTCTTGGCGGGTTTCAATCGGGCTGAATGCCCTGAGCTTTCACCACGGCGGTCCAACGGACCACATCGTCCTTGAGCATCTTCTCGAAGGCGGCTGCGGACCCGGGGGCGGCAGCGTTCATGCCGCTTTGGGCCAGGGCAGCGCGAAAGTCGTCTGAAGCCAGGACCTTATGGACCTCGGCCACCAGTCGGTCGGCCACGGGCCGCGGCAGCCCGCGCGGCGCGAGCAGGCCCAGCCACTGATCGACATCGAAGTCGGGCACGCCGGCTTCCGCCATCGTCGGGACATTGGGCAAGGCGTCAAAGCGCTTGCCACTGGT
Source organism: Comamonadaceae bacterium (assembly GCA_947455875.1). Next base: position 3,392 of record CANGSD010000148.1, on the reverse strand, counting down.
CACGGCCAAGGCCTTGACCCGCCCAGCGCGAATTTGAGGCAGGGCCACCGTCGCATTGGCAAATTGAAAGTCCACACGACCTGCCAATTGATCGTTCAGGGCGGCGGGCGCGCCGGTGTAGGGCACGTGGACGATGAACAGTTTCTGTGATGCCTTGAGCAACTCGCCCGTCAGGTGCGCGGGCGACCCCACGCCCGCGGAGGCGTAGGTCAGTCGCCCAGGGCGTGCGCGGGCGGTCTCGATCAACTCCTTGACCGAGTTGGGCGAGATCGCCGGCCCCACCACCAGCACGTTCGGCGAGGTCGCCACCAGGGCCAAGGGCTCGAAGTCGCGGCTGAAATTGAAAGGCAGCTTGGGCTGCAGCGCCGTATTGATGGTCAGCGCGCTGGTGGTGAAGACCAGCGTGTAGCCATTGGGAGCCGACTTGGCCACCACGTCTGCGCCCAGGTTGCCGCCGGCCCCCACCCGGTTTTCGATCACGACCGGCTGGCCCAGAGACGCCTGCATCCGATTGCCCAGTTGACGGGCCGCGACATCGACCAGACCGCCTGCGGGCCACGGCACCACGATGCGTATCGTTTGGGCCGGATAGGCCTGTGCATGGACCCTCGTGGCGGGCAGGAACGCAGACAACAGGGCCAGCGTACAGGCCAGCAGGGGGTAACGGCGCATGGGGGCTCCTTCTTAGATGGCGCATCATGCTACAGAGCGCACAAGGCGCTGATTAGGTGATCACCCTAGGGGCTCAGGAGACGACGGGGACTCAATAAAACCGGATCTTCCCCAAGACACGCGGCGACTCGCCGGGCTCGATCACCAACGCCTCGCCCTCTTGCAGCATGTGCCTTCCAAATTCTGGGCCAACCAAGCCTTCGGAGAAGGTGATGGCGTGCCCCACATACACATTGTTCTTGCCCGTCGGCGTTTGGGTGAACCAGCCGGTGGAAGGCACCGAGCGCAAGGCCTGATTCAGCCGGGGCATGCCCCGCCCGCGCTGCGCCAGCAGCCAATCGACCGTGACCCCCCGAGCAAACGCCAGGCGCGCAGTCTCTTCGCATCGGCAAAACGGACTGGTGTACACATCCCCGACGGGAATTCCCAGTTGTGTGATCGTCAACCCGATCTGTCGGGCCTGCGCCCTGCCCGCCTCGTTCAAGGGGCGCTGGCTGGCGCAATGAGCGATGGTTTCGTTCGGTGGATTGACCTTGTGGGGGTCTTGGCCGTCGGTGATCGCGTGCCGAAAAAAGAGGTGATACCCCCCCTGCCGCAGCAAATCAACCAGATCCGCCTGCGCGCTGGCGGTGCCACTGAAAGAACATAAAAGCAGTACGGCCAGCAGTCGACGCGCAATGTTCATCGTGTCGCAACGTCAGCGGCTGGGTGACGCGGCAAACGGGTTATCGCGTGAGGCGTCGAGAATCACGATTCGGGTGACGCTACCTGCCGGGTCGCGATCCGGGTGATTGAAAAAGAACTTGCCACGAAGCTGGCCGCTGATGTCCGGGGTCTGCTTGAAATTCGACAGCGCCGGATCGCGAAAGGCCGTCTCAACACCCTCGCGCACGCCCTGAAAAAGTTCTTGAAGATCGTCGCCGCGCTGCATCAGCCCCCGCAGAAAAGCGATCGTAAATGGCGAGTTCTTCTGACCTGGCAGGCTGTCGAATGCGGATTGGCCCTTGGAGGTCGCATACAGGGTGACCGTGCCGTTATCGCGCCACGGCTTGATTTCTTTTTGCACCTGAGCGAGTTGAATGCCTTGCGCGAGCATCTGCGGGCCGGACGCGATACGGGCATCGACCGGGAGCATGACGTCTTCTCCCGTCACATGGACCGCCTGGCCCGAGTAGAAGAAAACACCGACACCGCCGCCACTGGCCAAGGACCGCTCAAACTCGGACAGCAGGGCCATCATGGCCTCGCGCCCCAGGTTGCTCGCCTGGGTCACCTTGAATCCGCGCGCCTTCAAGGCCTCGGCGACGGCATGGGCGTCATGGACGGCCCCCGCCAGCTTGGGCAGCTCACGGTAGTCGTCGTTACCGATCACCAAGGCCAGGCGCGGCCCCACGGATTGGGCTTGCGCAGGGCCGCAGACCATCGCGATACCCACTGCGATGGCCAGGACCGCTTTGAAAACAGTCATCATTTTTCTTCCTTTGGAGCGCTTTCGCTCTGTTCTTCGGTCGCAGAGGTTTCTTCGAGGTGGTCGAGGACTGCGGCAAACGCCATCAGCAGCAACACCGTCACCAAGGGCGTGATCAGGAAGCGATAACGCAGCGACCACGACTGCTTCTCGTGCCAGGCGCGCGCAGATTTTCGAAAGCTGCCGCCCAACAAATAAGTCACTACGGCCCACACGAACCACTGACCGGCTTCTTCGTAGCCCGAGAACGCGATATAGATCACCAGGAACACCACGGACAGCATGGCCACCAGGCGCAGGCCCTGCCCGGCGCGTTCGAGCACGCGCACCCCGAAGGCATCGCCATGCGCTTGCTTCTCGGCATGCGAGAAGATCTCGTCGGACAGATCGACATCGGCGCTTCGCAGCAAATCAGTCGCGATCGCGGGCAGCAGCGCCAAGAACGCGTTCATCATCAAGAAGGTGGTCAGTGGCGCTTGCGACAAGGCGATCAAGATGTCATCAGCCGTCCAGTCGCTGAATACGTCCACCGGCAGATGGCCCATCGCCCAGGTGGCGACGGTGTTACAGGCCACTGCGCTAAACAGGAACAGGACGAACAGCACTGACAGCGGACGAATGCCCGCACGCAGCCCCCGATAGGCCCACAGGCCGCTGGACATCAGCGTGGCATGCGGATCGCGCGCCATCTGAATCGCAGCCAGCACCGGCAACAGGGCCAGGATCATCGAGACGAAACCGCCCGCGACCAGAGCGACAAATAGCAAGACCGTCGCCAGCAGCACATCGCCCTGAAGCACCACCAGGGCCTGCACACCCTCGGGCACAAGCAGGAAAATCACAAACGAAGTCACCGCCGAAGGCACGCCCCACAGCACGGTTTTGAGCACGGGGAAGAAGCGCCCACGCAGGCCCTGCCAGCCCGCACGCGCCATGGCCAGCGCCGTGCCCCCGCGTCCGCGCGACACGCCCAGGGCCAGCCACGCGAAGATCCAGGCGTCGGTCAGGTAGGACACGACGATGAAGACGTCCATCCCGAGCAGGTCCAGGGCCCGCCGCAGCAGGACAACTGCCGCCGCCACCGCCAGGAACAAGAAGGGATGCCGCAGCCACAGCACGCGCGCGTCGCGCAGCCAGGACGAACAGCGACCCAGAGCGAGGTCGTACGCCGGCAGGGCGGGAGCGGGTACGGTCTGCGTCATCGCGCAGTCCCTCCAGGCGCCGCCAACACACGGGCGATCTCGGTCAGATT
>CANGSD010000147.1 GCA_947455875.1 Comamonadaceae bacterium | reverse complement strand
GAATGGATGGCCATTCGTGACATGGACGTGGCGGCGGCGGTCATCGGTATCCGGCCGATGTATGCCAAGCTCAGCGCTTTCGCGGTCAGCTCCTTCATCGTCGGCGTGGCCGGTGGTCTGTGGGGCTTTGTGCATCTGGGCTCCTGGGAGCCCGCGGCGTTTTCGATCGATCGCTCCTTCCAGTTGCTGTTCATCGTCATCATCGGCGGCCTGGGCTCCATCATGGGCAGCTTCTTCGGCGCCGCCTTCATCGTGATCTTGCCGATCGCCCTCAATCAGTTCTTGCCGGCCATCGGTGATCTGGTGGGCCTGACGGTGTCGACCGCCATGATCTCGCACGCCGAATTCATGATCTTCGGCGCGCTCATCGTCTGGTTCCTCATTGCCGAGCCGCATGGGCTGGCCAAGCTGTGGAGCATCGGCAAACAGAAGATGAGACTTTGGCCGTTCCCGCATTGATTTTCACGCAGGACTGTGGGCGGCTGACACCTCGACCGCAGACCTCTTAAAAGTTCCAAGGTGTTTATTCAGGAGACCCGCATGAGACTCAAGAAAATCGCACTGACGGCTTCGATGGTGGTGGCCAGCCTGGCCACCACCCTCGCAAGCACGGCCGCCCTTGCCCAAGCCAAGGTTCAGTTCTTCCCCAGCCTGACCGGACGCACCGGGCCGGTGGCACCGAACGCCACCCCCTTTGCAAACGGCTACGCCGACTACATGAAGCTGGTCAATGCCCGCGGCGGTATCAACGGCGTCATGACCCTGGTTGAAGAATGTGAAACCGCCTACGCCACCGACCGCGGCGTGGAGTGCTACGAGCGCCTAAAGGGCAAGCACGGCGGCGCGACCGTGTTTCAGCCCCTGTCGACCGGCATCACTTTTGCACTGACCGAAAAGGTTGCCAACGACAAGGTTTCCCTGATCACCTCCGGCTATGGCCGCAGCGACTCGGCCGACGGCGGTGTCTTCAAATGGAACTTCCCCCTGATCGGTCACTACTGGGTGGCCGGTGACATCGTGCTGCAGCACATCGCCAAGCAAGAAGGCGGCTGGGACAAGCTCAAGGGCAAGAAGATCGCCGTGGTCTACCACGACAGCCCGTTTGGCAAGGAGTTGCTGCCCATCGTGCAAGAGCGTGCAGCCATGCACGGCTTTACCCTGCAACTGCTGCCCGTGCCCGCCCCCGGCGTCGAGCAAAAAGCCGTCTGGCTTCAGGTGCGCCAGCAGCGCCCTGACTTTGTGGTCATGCAAACCTGGGGCGTGATGACGCCGACTGCCATCCGCGAGGCGATCGCCGTCGGCTATCCGCGCGAGAAGATGTTTGGCACCTGGTGGTCGGGTGCAGAGCCTGATCTGAAGGACATCGGCGCGACGGCCAAGGGCTACAACGCGGTCATGATGCAGCACGGCGCCGAGCCGCAAGCGGCCGTGGTCAAGGAAATCATGGACAAGGTGCATGCCAAGGGGCAAGGCACCGGACCGAAGGAAGAAGTCGGACAGGTGCTTTATATGCGCGGTGTGGTGGGCGCCATGCTGGCCGTCGAAGGTGTACGCGCTGCCCAAGAGCGCTTTGGCAAGGGCAAGCACGTCACGCCCGAGCAGGCCCGCTGGGGTTATGAAAACCTCAACCTGACCCAAGCCAAGCTCGATGCGCTGGGCTTCAAGGGGGTGATGCGCCCGGTCTCGACCAGCTGCTCGGACCACATGGGCTCGGCTTGGGGCCGCATCCACACCTGGGATGGCGCCAAGTTCACCTGGTCGTCTGACTGGCTGCAGGCCGATGAGCAGATCATCCGTCCGATGGTCAAGAGCTCGGCTGAAAAGTACGCGGCCGAAAAGAAATGGACCCGTCGCTCGCCCCAGGACTGCCAGTCCTGATGCAAAACGCCCCCGCCTGAACCGGTGGGGGCCGGGTGACCCGCCAAGCGGGTCACCACTGGCAAGTGCGGCGCGCTGCACTTGCCAGTGGCTTGAATGGAAGCAATCATGAGCAACCCCAACATCGTCCTGAATGTCAACGGCATTGAGGTCATCTACAACCATGTGATCCTTGTTCTCAAGGGGGTGTCGCTGCAGGTGCCCGAACGCGGCATCGTGGCCATCCTTGGCGGCAACGGTGCCGGCAAGACCACCACCTTGCGCGCGGTCTCCAACTTGCTCAAGGGCGAACGCGGAGAAGTGACCAAAGGCAGCATCGAGCTGCGCGGCGAGCGCATCGAAAATCTCTCGCCGGCCGATCTGGTCAACCGGGGCGTGGTGCAGGTGATGGAAGGCCGGCACTGCTTTGCCCACCTGACCATCGAAGAAAACCTGCTCACTGGCTCCTACACCCGAACCAGCAAGGCAGAAGTGGCGGCCAACCTGGAGAAGGTCTACAACTACTTTCCCCGGCTCAAGACGCGCCGCGGCTCACAGGCGGCCTACACCTCCGGCGGTGAGCAGCAGATGTGCGCCATCGGCCGGGCTCTGATGGCCAACCCCAGCATGGTGCTGCTGGACGAGCCGTCCATGGGGCTGGCGCCGCAAATCGTTGAAGAGGTCTTTGAGATCGTCAAGGACCTCAACCACAAGGAAAAGGTCACCTTCCTTCTGGCTGAGCAGAACACGAACATGGCGCTCAAGTACGCCGACTACGGCTACATCATGGAAAGTGGCCGAGTGGTGATGGACGGCTCGGCCAGTGATCTGGCCAACAACGAAGACGTCAAGGAGTTCTACCTGGGCGTCGGCGGTGGCGAGCGCAAGAGCTTCAAAGACGTCAAGAGCTACAAGCGGCGCAAGCGCTGGCTGGCCTGAGGAGAACGCCCATGAGCGCCTACTTTGACGCCCTCGAAACCCGCTCCAGCGCCGAGCGCGAGCAGGCCCTGTCGCAGGCCTTGCCCGCGCAGATCCGCCAGGCCCAACAGCACAGCGCGGCGATGGGTCGCGTCCTCAAGGACATTGACGCCAGCCGCGTCACCTCGCGCACCGAACTGGCCCGCCTGCCGGTCACGCGCAAGAGCGAATTGCTCGATTTACAAAAAGCCAGCCGACCGGCCGACTCGTTTGGCGGATTCGCGGCCGTGGTCCGCGGCCCCAATATGCCGCGCATCTTTGCCTCACCAGGACCGATCTACGAGCCTGACGTGGCGGCTCACGACTACTGGCGCGTCGGCCGCGCCATGCATGCGGCCGGCTTTCGCGCCGGCGAGCTGGTGCACAACGCCTTCAGCTACCACATGACGCCCGGTGCCTTCATGATGGAGTCGGGCGCCCACGCGGTAGGTTGCACCGTGTTTCCAGCAGGTACCGGGCAGACCGAACAGCAACTGGCTGCCATCGCCGACCTGCAGCCCCATGGCTACAGCGGCACGCCCAGCTTTTTGCGTATCTTGCTTGAAAAGGCCCAGGAAGGCGGAATCAATGTGTCCTGCCTCAAGAAAGGCCTGGTCACCGGCGAAGCCTGCCCACCCAGCCTGCGCGACTGGTTCTTCGCCCAGGGCGTGGCCGTCTCCCAGTGCTACGCCACCGCCGATCTGGGCCTGATTGCCTATGAGACCGCGGCGCGCGAAGGCCTGGTGATCGATGAAGGCGTGATCGTCGAAATCGTGCGGCCCGGCACGGGCGATCCGGTACCCGAAGGCGAGGTGGGCGAGTTGGTGGTCACCGCACTGAACCCGCACTATCCGTTGGTGCGCTTTGGCACCGGCGATCTTTCAGCCGTTTTGCCCGGTACCTGCCCCACAGGCCGCAGCAATCAGCGCATCAAGGGCTGGATGGGGCGGGCCGATCAGACCACGAAGATCAAAGGGATGTTCGTTCACCCCGGCCAGGTGGCCGAAGTGGCCAAGCGCTTCCCGCAGGTCAGACGCATGCGCCTGGTGGTCACCGGCGAGATGGCCAACGACCAGATGACCCTCAAAGTCGAGGCGGAGGAGACGGCGGCCGGCCTGATCGATCGCCTTGGCGAGGCGGTACGCGACATCACGAAATTGCGCAGCGCGATTGAACTGGTCGCCCCGGGCAGCCTGCCCAATGACGGCAAGGTGATCGAGGACGCCCGAAGCTACAAGTGAATAAAAACCTTGAGGCCCGTCAAAGATAAGGGATTCCCACCTGCGGGGCTTGAATTCAGGCTCCTAAAATGGCAATCCCTTCAAGGAGACAAGACATGAAAAAACTCATCGCCCTGGCGGTGGCTGCCATCGCAACCCTGAGCGCTCAGGCCCAGTCCTTTCCAGGCACCAAGCCCGTCACACTGATCGTGCCTTTTGCCGCTGGCGGGCCGACCGACCGCGTCGCTCGCGACCTCGGTGAGGCCATGCGCAAGGTCATGGGCGGCTCGGCCAACTTCGTGGTCGAGAACGTGGCTGGCGCTGGCGGCACCATCGGGCCGACCCGAGTGGCCAAAGCGGCGCCCGACGGCCACACCCTGCTGGTCCACCACATTGGCATGGCGGCAACGGCCGTGCTCTACCGCAAGCTGGGCTACAAGCCGCTGGATGATTTTGAATACCTGGGCATGATCAATGAAGTGCCCATGACCCTGATCGGCAAGCCCCAATTGCCGGCCAACACCTACCGCGACTTCGAAAACTACATCCGCGCCAATGCCGGCAAGCTCAATATCGCCCATGCCGGCCTGGGCTCGGCTTCTCACCTGTGCGGCCTGATGTGGCAGTCCCGGCTGCAAGCCAGCGAGGCCATGGTGACCATTCCTT
>CANGSD010000146.1 GCA_947455875.1 Comamonadaceae bacterium | reverse complement strand
GGGCCTGGCGCGAGCGCGCTGCGCTGGAGGCGCAACGGGTGGCGATTCGCGAGGTGTTGACGCGCACTTTTCCGCAAGTGAAGTCTGTGATCGACGCACCGCCGCAGATGGCGCGCGAAGTGGCCGCCCTGCGCCAAGCCACGGCCACACCCGCGAGCACCGACCTCGAGACCCAACTGGGGGCCCTGGCGAGCGCTGCGCCGGATCGCACCGCGCAAGGCCTGGATTACACGCGCGACACCTTGCGCGTTCGCGGTCTGAGCTGGACCGCCGCCGACCTGCAACGCGCGCAGGCGACCCTGCAGGCGCAGGGGCTGGCGGCATCGCTCGAAGGCGAGGCGTTGGTGCTGCGAGCGGAGGGTGCGCGATGACGATGAACGATCTGCGCACGCAATGGCAAGGTCTGCCGCCACGCCAGCGCTTGCTGTTCGTCGGGGCGATGGGTGTGCTGGGCGCGGTCTTGCTGTGGTGGTTGGCTCTGGGCCCCGCGATGGCGACGCTGCGTACCGCGCCCGCGCAGCATCAGGTGCTGGACGCGCAACTGGCTGTCATGCGTCAGCTGCAAGCCCAGGCCCTGGCGATGCGCGAGGCGATGCAGGCGCTGCCCCCCTTGAGCCGCGAGGAGGCGCAAGGCGCGCTCGAAGCCACCGTGCGCCAGCATCTGGGTGAGACGGCGCGTCTGACCCTCAGTGCCGAGGGCGCGACGCTGACGCTGACAGGGGTGTCGGGCCAGGCCCTGGCGCAGTGGCTGACGCAAGCCCGCATCGAGGCGCGCACGCTGCCGACCGAGGCCCACCTGAATCGACAGGCCAATGGCTTGTGGGAGGGTCGGATGACGCTGTTGCTGCCGGCCACGGTCGGTGCGCGCTGAGGTCGACGTGATGCCCCGCACGCTCGCCACAGACACCTTGCATCCGCGCCCGCCCTGGGTGTGGGCAGGCGCCGGGCTCATGGCCGGCGCTGCACTCGCCCTGCTGCTTTTTGCGCCCGCGCGCTGGCTAGCCAGTGCGGTGGCCTGGGCCACCGAGGGCCATGTGGTGATGCAAGCCGCACGCGGCACCGTGTGGCGCGGCTCGGCGCAGTGGGTGCTGGCAGGCGGGCGCGGCAGCCGCGACGCCGTGGCCCTGCCCTCGCGCCTGTCGTGGCAGCTGCGACCTGGCCTGACGGGTTTGCATGTGGCTTTGCACGCCAGCTGCTGCACGCCGCAGCCGCTGGGGGTGCATCTGCAAGTGGGCTGGCGCAGGCTGACGATCACGATCGACGACGGCGCGCCTTCGCACTGGCCTGCGGCCTTGCTCGCCGGCCTCGGAACGCCCTGGAACACGGTGCAACTGGACGGTCGCTTGCAACTGGCGACGCGCGGACTGGTCTTGCAATGGGGCTCGCAGGCGCTGCAGATGCAAGGCCAGGTCGAATTGCTGGCACTGGACATGACCTCGAGTCTGACCACGCTACGCCCCATGGGCAGCTACCGGCTGACGCTGGAAGGCGGCCCCGTGCCGACGCTGCGCCTGGTCACGCTGGCTGGCGGCCTGCAAGTGACGGGCAGCGGCCAGTGGCAAGGCACCCGCCTGCAGTTTTCGGGCGAGGCCCACACCGCGCCGGGTCGCGAGGCGGTGCTGGCCCATCTTCTCAATCTCATCGGACGCCGCGAGGGCGCGCGCTCGATCATCACCCTGGGATAAACCTCATGTCGCTGCGTCTGCTCCGCTCCTTGATAGGTCTGCTCCTGGCGATGGCCTGTACGCAGGCACCGGGACAATCGCCCAAGCCGCCAGGCCGACCGCCCGCACGCGAGCCGGTGACCTTGAATTTCAGCAACGCCGAGATCGAGGCGGTGACACGCACGATGGCCAGCATCATTGGCCGAGACATCGTGGTGGACCCGCGGGTCAAGGGCACGATCAGCCTGTCGACCGAGCAGCCTGTGCCGCCGCAGGTGGCCTATGAGAATTTTCTGGGCTTGCTGCGGCTGTCGGGATACACCATCGTGGATTCGGGTGGCTTGCTCAAGGTGGTGCCTGAGGCGGATGCCAAGGTGCAAGGCGGGCCAGTGAGCGTGGGCACGGCGCCAACGGGGAGCCAGCTGGTCACGCAGATCTTTCGCCTGACGCACGAGAGCGCCAACAACCTGGTTCCGGTGCTGCGGCCTCTGATCAGCCCGAACAACACGATCAACGTGAGCCCCGGCAGCAACGCGCTGATCATCACCGACTACGCCGACAACCTGCAGCGGATCGGTCGCATCATCGCGGCGCTCGACATCGCCAGCAGCGCGGACGTCGAGGTGCTGCCGCTGCGGCATACATTGGCCGCCGATCTTGCGCCGGTGGTGCAGCGCTTGGTCGATGCCAGTGGTGGCACCCCTGGACCGCCCGGATCGGCCGGCGGCGGCGACGCGGGCACGCGCGCCACGGTGATTGCCGAGGTGCGTAGTAACACCCTGCTGGTACGCGCGCCGAACGCCGCGCGGATGCATCTGATACGCACCCTGGTGGAGCGGCTGGACCAGCCGCCTGCCGCGGGCACGATGGGTAACCTGCATGTGGTTTACCTGAAGAACGCCGACGCCACGCGGCTGGCGGTGACGCTGCGTGCGGCACTCGCGGGCTTGAGCGGCACGGGTGGGAGTGGGCCTGGGCCCAGCGTCACGGGGGGCGGTCTGGGCGGCGTGGGCGGGCTAGGCGGATCACAAGCGGGCACCATGCAGACCGCAGGCAGCAGCCCTGCGACCGCAACCCTCTCGCCGACATCGGCCCCCTCGACCGGCGGTCAGATCCAGGCCGATCCGGCGACCAACGCGCTGGTCATCACCGCCGCCGAGCCCCAGTACCGCCAGCTGCGCGCGGTGATCGATCGCCTGGACACGCGGCGCGCTCAGGTCTTCGTCGAGAGCCTGATCGCCGAAGTGAACGCAGACAAGGCCGCCGAATTCGGATTTCAGTGGCAGAACGTGCTGGGCGGCGTCAACAACAGCGACATCGGCGTGGCCGGCACCAACTTCACCATCGGCGGGGCCAACATCATCGGCCTGAGTCAGGGCGCCGCCAGCGGCACCACCCTGCCTTCGGCGGGCCTGAACCTGGGGGTGGTGCGCCAGATCAATGGCGTCTACGTCTTGTCCGCGCTGGCGCGCTTTCTGGAGACCCAGGCCGACGGCAATGTGCTGTCCACGCCCAACCTGCTGACATTGGACAACGAAGAGGCCCGCATCGTGATCGGCCAGAACGTGCCCTTCGTGACCGGTCAATACACCAATGCCAACACCGGTAGCACGGGCAGCGTGAATCCGTTTCAGACCATCGAGCGACGCGACGTGGGCCTGACCCTGCGGGTACGCCCCCAGATTAACGAGAACGGCACGGTGAAGATGCAGATCTTCCAGGAGGTGTCGAGTGTGCAGCCAGGCTCGGTCAATTCGGTCTCGGGTCTGATCACGAACAAGCGCTCGATCGAGTCGACGGTGCTGGTGGATGACGGCGCGATCGTGGTGCTCGGCGGCCTGCTGCAAGACGAATACGCGGGCAACGAGCAGAAGGTGCCGGGTATCGGGGATGTACCGCTGCTTGGGCGCCTATTCAAGAGCGAGACCCGCAGCCGAAAGAAAACGAATCTGATGGTGTTTCTGCGACCCGTGGTGGTGCGCGATGCGGCGCGCAGCGACGCGCTGTCCCTGGATCGGTATGAGCTGATGCGCGGCAAGCAGGAGGCCGCGCAACCCGCGCCCAGCGCCGTGGTGCCGATTCAGGGTTCACCGGTGTTGCCATGACCCGTCACCCCCTGCCCTATGCCTTCGCCCGCGGCAGCCAGTTGCTGCTCGAGGACGACGGGGACAGCCTGACCCTGTGGCATGCCGGCACCGCACCTGGCAGCGCCTGGGGCGAGGTGATGCGCAAGTTTCATGTGCACGCGGTGCAGCAGTTGGATGCGCCCGCGCTGGCCCAACGTATCAGCGCGGCGTATGCCCAGGGAGAGTCGAGCGCAGCGACGGTGGTGAGCGAGGTGCAAAACGATGCGGACCTTTCACGCATCATGCAGGAGCTGCCCGCCGTCGAAGACCTGCTGGAGACCAGCGACGACGCGCCGATCATCCGCATGCTCAATGCCCTGCTCACGCAGGCGGCACGCGATGGTGCCAGTGACATCCACATCGAGCCCTATGAGCGACATTCCTCGGTGCGCTTTCGGGTCGATGGCACGCTGCGCGAAGTGGTGCAACCCCATCGCGCGCTGCATGCGGCGCTGATTTCGCGGCTGAAGATCATGGCCGAACTGGATATCGCGGAAAAACGCCTGCCGCAAGACGGCCGCATCAGCCTGCGTATCGGCACGCGCGCGGTCGATGTGCGGGTGTCGACCCTGCCCAGCGCGCATGGCGAGCGGGCGGTGCTGCGGCTTTTGGATAAGAGCAGCAGCAAGCTCAGTTTGGAGGCGGTGGGCATGACGGGGGAAACGCTGCGCCGCTTCGAGCATCTGATCACGCAGCCCCACGGGATCATCCTGGTCACCGGCCCCACCGGCTCGGGCAAGACCACCACGCTGTATGCGGCGCTCACGCGGCTGGATGCGGATTCGAGCAACATCATGACGGTGGAAGACCCGATCGAGTACGACCTGCCGGGCGTCGGACAGACCCAGGTGAATGCGCGCATCGACCTGGACTTTGCCAAGGCGCTGCGCGCCATCCTGCGGCAAGACCCCGACGTGATCAT
>CANGSD010000145.1 GCA_947455875.1 Comamonadaceae bacterium | reverse complement strand
GAGCGCTGGGAACACGCGGTGCGCCAGGCCACGGCCTGAGCGCCATTGAATCCACTCAAGAAAGAAAACCTCAGCATGAACCCACGCATCGCATTCATCGGCGGCGGCAATATGGCCAGCGCCATCATCGGCGGCCTGATCCAGCAGGGCCTGCCGGCCTCGCGCATCGAGGTGGTGGAGCCCTTCGAGGAAGCGCGCACGCGCCTGCAGCAATCGTTCGGTGTGCAAGCCATGGCGACGCCCGGGCCGCAGCTTCAACGCGCGTCACTGGTGGTGTGGGCCGTGAAGCCCCAGATGTTCAAGGAGGCGGCCCTGCAAGTGCGCCCGCACCTGGCGCAGCCGCTGCATCTGAGTGTGGCCGCGGGGATCCGCTCGGACAGCATCGCCGGATGGATGCAAAGCGAACGGGTGGTGCGCTCCATGCCCAACACCCCGGCGCTGGTGGGTCTGGGCATGACGGCCTTGTACGCGCGAACCGGCGCCGGGGCTGCAGACCGCACACGCATCGAACAGATCATCGCCACCACGGGCGAGTTCCTGTGGGTGGACGAAGAGCCGCATCTGGATGCGGTGACCGCCTTGTCCGGGTCCGGGCCGGCGTATGTGTTCTTGTTTCTCGAGGCCATGATCGAGGCGGGCGCGCAAATGGGCCTGACGCGCGAGCAGGCCAAGCGTCTGGGGATTGCCACCTTTGCCGGGGCTTCGGAGTTGGCGCGCCGCTCTGACGAATCGCCCGCGGTGCTTCGCGAGCGTGTGACGTCCAAGGGGGGCACCACCTTTGCGGCCCTGAGCGCGATGCAACACGATCAGGTGCCGCAGGCCTTCATTCGGGCCATGCAGGCCGCCTACCGGCGCGCGGGCGAATTGGGCGACGAGTTCGGCAAGGCCTGAGGCTCGCGGGTCAGCGCCTCAGCGCTGGGCGTAGCCACCGGCCACGCCCAGAAACACGGTGAACCCCAGCCAGTGGTTCAAGGCGAAGGCGCGAAAGCATCCGCCGCGGGTGCGACCACGAATCAGGGTGAAGTGCCACAACGCCTGCAGGCCCGCACGGACCAGGGCCAGCAGCCACGGTGTGCGCGCGAGCTGCGGCCCCAGCAGCCAGGCCCATGAGCCCAGGAAGATGGCGTAGCAGGCCATGACCACCGCCACGTCGGCGCGACCCAGCGTGATCGCCGAGGTCTTCATGCCAATGCGCAAGTCGTCGTCGCGATCGACCATGGCGTATTCGGTGTCATAGGCCAGAACCCAAAACAGATTGCCCGCGAGCAAGGCCCAGGCGAGCAGCGGCACCTGCCCCTGCACCGCGGCAAAGGCCATGGGAATGCCGAAGCTGAAGGCCACGCCCAGCACCGCCTGCGGCATGGACACCACGCGCTTGGCATAGGGATAGGCCACGGCGATGGCCAGGGCGGCGAAGGACCAGGCGATGGTGGCGGCGTTGGTGGTGAGGACCAGACCGAAGGCGGCTAGCGCCAGCACCGCGCCCACGACCAGCGCCTCGCGCGGCGAGATGCGGCCCGAGGTGACCGGGCGCTGCGCGGTGCGCTTGACGTGGCGGTCGAAGTCGCGGTCGGCGACGTCGTTGATGCAGCAGCCGGCGCTTCGCATCAGGATGGTGCCGAGCACGAATACCGCCAACAAGTGCCAGCCCGGAAAACCACCCGCGGCCACCCACAGGCCACTGAGCGAGGGCCACAGACACAAGAGCCAGCCGGCCGGCCGGTCCCAGCGAATCAGGTCCAGGTACAGACGCAGGCGCTCGCGCGCGCTGGGCTGCGGCGGGGGGAGCGGCGTGTCGGCCTGGACCTCGGATGTCATGGGTGCGGGGTCAATCTTCGAGCAGGGAGCGCAGCATCCAGGCGGTCTGCTCGTGCTGGGTCATGCGCTGCGTGAGCAAATCGGCAGTCGGCTCGTCGCTGCACTGAGCGGCCATGGGGAACAACTCGCGGGCGGTGCGGGCCACTGCCTCATGGCCAGCCATCAGGATACGAACCATCTCCATGGCCGAAGGCGGCTGGCGCGGCGCGTCGGGCAAGCAGGTGAGTTCGCCCAATCGGGCGTAACCACCGGGCGCGTCCTGGCCCAGCGCGCGTATGCGCTCGGCGATGGGATCGACCGCGTTCCACAGCTCGGTGTATTGCGCCATGAACATGGCGTGCAGCGAGGTGAAGTGCGGGCCCTTGACGTTCCAGTGGAAGTTGTGGGTGGTCAGATACAGGGTGAAGGTGTCGGCCAGCAGGCGCGACAGGCCCTGCGCGATCGCGGCGCGGTCGTCTTCGCTGATGCCGATCTGGACGTCCGGGAGGGTGGCAGTGGGGCTCATGGCAACTCCTTGCATCGTGGGGGGATGCAGGAAACTTTACGTGCGCACCCGCGCGCAGGGCAAGCACAGCATGAGGATCGGTGTCATTGTCTGACACGCATCACGACAAGCGATTGACGCCGGGCAGCGCGCAGGCATAGACGGCGTTGCGCAGCGCGGCGATGGCCTCGTAGCGCGTGAAGCTGCGCCGCCAGGCCAAGACGACGCGTCGGTACGGCACATCGCCGGGCGCGAAGGGGATGTACTTCACATACGTGCGAGCGCCCTTGCGGGGCTTGCCTTGCGACGCTTCCATCGCGTCTTCGCTGACCGACAGGCGCGGCACCAGCGTGACGCCCATGCCGGCGGCGACCATGTGCTTGATGGTCTCGAGCGACGAGCCCTCGAAGCTTTTGCGGATGCCCTCGGCGTCGCTGGAAAAGCGTGCGAACTCGGGGCAGACCTCGAGCACGTGGTCGCGAAAGCAGTGGCCGGCTCCGAGCAGCAGCATGGTCTCGCTTTTGAGTTCCTGCGAGGTGATGGTGGCCTTCGCAGCGAGGGGGTGGGCGCTGGGCACGGCGGCCAGGAAGGGCTCGTCGTACAAAGGGGCCAAGGCCAGACCGGTGTCGGGGAAGGGCTCGGCGAGAATGGCGCAGTCGATCTCGCCGGTGCGCAGCATCTCGAGCAGGCGCACAGTGAAGTTCTCTTGCAGCATCAGCGGCATCTGCGGCGTGCGCTCGATGGCCTCGCGCACCAGATCGGGCAGCAGGTAGGGGCCGATGGTGTAGATCACGCCTAGCTTGAGGGCGCCGGACAAGGGGTCCTTGCCACGCTTGGCGATCTCCTTGATCGAGGCCGCCTGCTCCAGCACGCTTTGCGCCTGGCGCACGATCTCTTCGCCCAGGGGGGTGATGGAGACTTCGTTGGCGCTGCGCTCAAAGAGCTTGACCTCGAGTTCGTCTTCGAGCTTCTTGATGGCGACCGAGAGCGTGGGCTGCGAGACGAAGCAGGCCTCCGCCGCCTTGCCGAAATGCCGCTCGCGCGCGACGGCGACGATGTATTTGAGTTCGGTGAGGGTCATGTGCGCGGGGAGGGGTTCAGGCCTTGAGGTAGTCGGATTTTCCTCCGAGCCAGCGCGCGACGTGACGCTCAGCCAGATCGGGGTGGCGATCGAGTATCGCCGGGGCCAGGGCGCGGATCTTTTCCAGCAAGGGGCGGTCGGTCTCGAGGTCGGCAAAGCGCAGGAGCGGCGCGCCCGACTGGCGTGCCCCCAGGAATTCGCCAGGGCCGCGGATTTCCAGATCGCGCCGGGCGATCTCGAAGCCATCGTTGGTCTCGGCCATGGCCTTGAGTCGCTCGCGGGCGGTCTCGCCCAGGCGGCCGTTTTCGCCGGCGGCATACAGCAGCACGCAGGCCGAGGCGGCGGCGCCGCGCCCGACCCGCCCACGCAGCTGGTGCAGCTGCGACAGGCCAAAGCGTTCGGCATGCTCGATCACCATGAGCGAGGCGTTGGGCACGTCCACGCCCACCTCGATCACGGTGGTGGCCACCAGCACGCCCATTTCGCCTGATTCGAACAGCGACATCACCGCCTTTTTCTCGGCCACCGGCATGCGCGAATGCAACAGGCCCACCAGGATGCCAGGCAGGGCTTCACTCAAGGCCTGGTGGGTGGCGGTGGCGTTGGTCAGGTCCAGCGCCTCGCTCTCCTCGATCAAGGGGCAGACCCAGTAGGCCTGGCGACCGCTTTCGATCTGGACGCGGATACGCTCGATGACCTGATCGCGGCGCGTATCGGCGATGACCTTGGTGACCACCGGCGTGCGGCCCGGGGGCAGTTCGTCGAGGGTGGAAACGTCGAGGTCGGCGTAGTAGCTCATGGCGAGCGTGCGCGGAATCGGGGTGGCCGACATCATCAGCAGGTGGGGCTCGAGGCCCGCATCCTGCGTTTTCTCGCGCAGGGCCAGGCGCTGGGCGACGCCGAAGCGATGCTGTTCGTCGATGATGGCCAGCGCCAGGCGCTGAAATTGCACCTGCTCCTGGATCACTGCATGGGTGCCGACCACGAGCGCCGCCTGGCCGCTGGCGATCAGGGCCAGCATCTCGGTGCGCTCTTTCTTCTTCTGGCTGCCCGTGAGCCAGGCCACGCGCAGACCGCGCGGGGCCAGCAACGGCTCAAGCCACCCGATCAACTTGCGGAAATGCTGCTCGGCGAGGATTTCGGTGGGGGCCATGAGGGCGCACTGCGCGCCCGCGTCGATGGCCACGGCGGCGGCCAGGGCGGCCACCACCGTCTTGCCCGATCCCACATCGCCCTGCAACAGGCGGTGCATCGGCTGCTCGCGGACCAGGTCGGCTGTAATTTGCGCATCCACCCGCTGCTGCGCCGCAGTGAGTTGAAAAGGCAGCGCTTGCAGCAGTC